>JAATFH010000515.1 GCA_015655315.1 Terriglobales bacterium | reverse complement strand
TCGGTCTTCGCGTCACCGGGATTTGTGAATATCTTCTTAGTGGAATCAAACTCGACAAGCTTGCCGGTCAAAAAGAAACCGGTGCGCTCGGCCACACGCGCTGCCTGTTGCATGTTGTGAGTCACGATGACGATGGTGTACTGCGATTTGAGCTGAAAGATGAGGTCTTCGATTTTCGAGGTCGAGACGGGATCGAGTGCCGAGGCAGGCTCGTCCATGAGCAGAACTTCGGGATCTACGGCGAGGGCGCGGGCGATGCAGGGGCGCTGCTGTTGGCCACCAGAGAGGCTGGCTCCGGATTTTTTCTTCAGGTCGTCTTTCACTTCATCGAAAAGCGCGGCGTGTTTGAGCGAACGTTCCACTACTTCATCTAAGATGCGGCGGTTGCGGAAACCGTTCAGACGCAGACCGGAGGCCACGTTGTCGTAGATCGACATGGTGGGAAATGGATTGGGGCGCTGGAAAACCATGCCGATACGGCGGCGAATTTCGACGGGTGACGCATCGTTGTAGATGTCAAGGTTGCCGATGCGAATGGTACCGGTGACTTTGCCGATCGGATTCGTCTCGTGCATGCGGTTGATGCAGCGGACGAATGTGGATTTGCCGCAGCCCGAAGGTCCAATGAGCGCCGTCGCCTCGTTGGCCGAGATATGCAGATTGATGTCCTGCAGCGTATGGTTCGTGCCGTACCAGGCATTCAGCTGTGCGACTTCTATTCCGACACCCACTTAATTTGCTCCCTTCAAGACGCCGCGCGTGGTGACATAGCGCACCAGCGAGACGGAGACGACGATCAATACGATTAAAACCAGTGCGCCGGCCCATGCCAGGCGGTGCCATTCGTCATAGGGAGAGAGAGCGTAGACGTAAATTTGCAGCGGAAGCGCGGCAATAGGCTGATTGATATTCATGCTACGAAATTGATTACCGAAGGCCGTAAATAGGAGCGGTGCGGTTTCACCGGCGACGCGGGCAAACGCCAGCATGCATCCAGTGATGACACCCGGCGAGGCGGTCTTGAGCGTGATGGCGAGCACCGAGCGCCAGTTGGGCACCCCCAGACCGAGAGCGGCTTCGCGGATCGCATTCGGGACCATCAACAGCATTTCTTCCGTGGTGCGGGTGATGGTGGGGATCATCATGATGCCGAGAGCGACACCGCCGGAGAGCGCCGAAAAATGCTTTTGCGGCAGGACTATGAGGGCGTAGACAGAGATGCCCATCACGATCGAGGGCACACCGTTCAGCACGTCTGCCGTAAAGCGAACGAAGTTGGCCAGTCTGCTGCCACGTCCGAACTCGGCCAGGTAGATACCCGCAGCAATGCCGACGGGCACGCCGAGAAGGCTGCCGAGCGCGAGCAGAATCCCTGAGCCAACAATTGCATTGGCCATGCCGCCGCCGCTTTCTCCGACCGGCTTGGGAACCTGAGTGAAAAAGGCCAGATTGAGCGAGCTGGCTCCCTTATAAACCAGGTAGGCAAAGATGGCGACCAACGGCGCAACGACGAGAATCGTGCTCAAGACGGCTAGACCAGTTGCCGCGTGGTTGGCAAGCATGCGCCGTATTTGAGTCGCCTTGCTCGGATTTTGCTGTAAAGCCATGACTGCTCAATTCCGTTCTATATTCTTAAGCAACCCGTGGCGGCGCACCGCGTGTCACGGCCCACACCAGCAGACGGGCGATTGCGTTGACGATGATAGTTACAATGAACAGGGCCAAGCCGATTTCAATCAGCGCGCTCAGGTACAAGTCGTCGGATGCTTCGCTGAATTCGTTGGCGATGACGCTGGCCATGCTGTAGCCGAGACCCAACAGGGACTTAACGATTTCAGGGCGGTTGCCGATAACCATGGTGACGGCCATGGTTTCGCCGAGTGCGCGGCCCAGGCCGAGGATGATCGAGCCGACAATACCGATGCGCGCATTGCGCAACACGCCCATGCGGATCATTTCCCAGCGGGTGGCGCCCAGCGCCAGCACGGCTTCACGCTGCATGTGCGGAACGGCGGTCATCACTTCACGCGTCAATGAAGAGATGATGGGCAGAATCATGATGGCGAGGATCACGCCCGCGGCAAGGATGCCGATGCCGTAGTTCGGACCGGCGAAGAATCCTGTCCAGCCAAGAGTCTTCATCAAGAGTGGATTTACGTGCTCGCGCAGGAGCGGAACCAGAACAAAGACTGCCCACAGACCGTAGACGACACTGGGAATCGCCGCGAGCAGCTCAGTAAGGAAAGCCAGCGGTCCGCGCAGAAATTTCGGGCACATTTCGGTCAAAAAGATGGCAAGACCGATGGCGAGCGGGACGGCAATCACCAGCGCAACGAGCGAGGAAGCGAGCGTCCCATAAATGAAGGGCAACGCGCCGAAATCACCACTGACCGGATCCCATGCAGACTTGAAGAAAAATTGCAGGCCGAATTTTGAGATAGTCAGCTGCGACCGTGCGACCAGCTCCCAGGCGATCAGTGCGACGATGGCAAAGATGCTCAGGGCGGAGATAAGCATCACCCAGCGAAAGGCGCGGTCGCTGAGTGCCGAGCTGCCGCGTTCCAGCAGAAATTTACGGACTTCAGACGGAGCGGCGGTTTCAGCTCCTGCACGCGAGGGTTCCGGCGATGGTGGCGGGACTATGGGCGGGCCGGTCACGCGAGCTTCCTGAACTTTGAAATTCACCGTCTATTACCTTAAACGGACATTTTGAATAGAACGTTAAACACTTTGAAAAATAAGGAAATAATCGCAGCTTAGGGCGTCCATTTTAGCGGAAATAGAGCGGGGATGTGCAAGAGCAGGCGTAAATCCTGCCCTTGCACCTGGACTGGAACAAATTACTGCAACTGGTTAATGGTGCCGCGTACCTTATCCGAAACCGACTTCGGCAGCGGGGCATAATAGAGAGCAGCAGTCTCCGACTGGCCGTGATCGAGCATCCAGCCGAGGAAATCCTTGATCACTTTCCCGTTTGCGCTGTTTGGAGCAGGCGTCGGAATCAGCAGCCAGGTAAAGCTGGAGATCGGATATGCGTTTGCACCGGGTGCGTTGGTGATGGACACGCGGTAGTCGGCTGGCATCTGCTTCACTGAAGCCGCTGCCTCGGTCACCCCATCCACGCTGCCCTTGACCCAGTTGCCGGCTGCATTCTTGATGTAGCCGAAAGCAATCTTGTTCTGGAGCGCGTAGATCAACTCAACATAGCCAATACCGCCCGGCATCTGGCGAACCATGCCTGCGACGGCTTCGTTCCCCTTACCGCCGATTCCCTTGGGCCACGGCACGGCGCTGTTTCTGCCTACGGAGTTCTTCCAGTCGTTGCTGACCTTGGATAGGTAGTCGGTGAAGATGTAGGTAGTGCCGCTGCCGTCAGAGCGGTGTACGACGACAATGTCGGTATTGGGAAGCTTCACGCCGGGGTTGTCCTTGGCGATACGGGCATCGCTCCAGTTGCCGATTTTGCCCAGATAGATATCGGCCAGAACGTCGGGCGAGAACTTCAATTCGGTGGAAACACCGGGAAGGTTATAGATGGGAACGACCGCGCCCAGGACCGTAGGAATGTGGATAATCTTGACCTTGGAGGCCTTGAGTTGCTCATCGGTCATCGGGCCGTCGCTGGCGCCGAAATCGACCGTTCCGCTGGTGACCTGACGAATGCCGCCGCCGCTACCGATTGCCTGGTAATTGATCTCAACCCCGGAATGCTGCGCGCTGTATTCGCTAAACCACTTGGAATAAATGGGATACGGAAATGTTGCACCCGCTCCGTTGATTTTCTGGGAAAACCCTGCAGAAGCTGCACACACGAAAAGTGCAACAGCCAATAACTTGCTCTTGTTCACTGAACTCCCCCTCGGAAACTACAGTCGATTCTGTGGGTCGATTGTTAAAGAAACTTTACTGCTGTGTGAATTGCCTAAGAAACCGGGCCAATAATGGCAACCTGGCACAGCAGAGCCAACGTCATTTCCACTTCATCCGGAATCAGAATGACGCCATGCATTGACCCGATCTAGTCGAGAACCGCCTGCGGTAAAGGTTCGGCGGGCGCAGGCTTCTTTTCCGGAGCACACGGCAAGGTGAAGAGGAAATTGACGCCGGTTCCAAGCTCACTTTCAGCACGAATCCTTCCGCCATGCGCCATAATGATGTGCTTGACGATGGCGAGGCCGAGGCCGGTGCCGCCGGATTCACGGGAGCGGGCCTTGTCCACACGGTAAAAGCGTTCGAAGATGCGATCCAGATGCTCGGAGGAGATGCCGGGGCCGAAGTCGCGCACAAAGAACTCGACCATCTTCTGGTCCGAATCTCCGCTATAGAGCAGTTGAGCTCCAATCAGCACGCGTTTGCCGGACTTTCCATATTTCATGGCGTTTTCGACCAGGTTGCCGAAGACCTGATTGAGCGCATCGGCATCGGCCAGCACCAGCGCGCCGGTCGTTCCGGCTTCTTCAAGAGTTACATCGGAATCGAGCACCATTCCGGTGAGCGAGTCGATGGCGTCCTGGACAATATCCGAGGCGCGCATCGGCTGAAGTCTCAGCTTGTAATCTCCCGACTCCACATTGGCCAGCGCCAACAGGTCCTCGGTCAGGCGGTTCATACGCGTCGCGTTTTTGAGGATGATGGCGAGAAATTCGCGCGCCTGGGGCGAGACCTGCTCGTTGCCTTCGAGCAGTGTTTCCACATATCCGGAGATCGAGGTGAGAGGCGTGCGCAACTCATGCGATACGTTGGCGATGAAGTCGCGGCGCATCTTTTCCGCCCGCTCCACGCTGGTCACATCGTGCAGCACGGCGACGGCTCCGCCTCCGGGCGTGGGGGCGGCATTGATCTCGAATATCCGTCCCGGAGTAACGCTTAGCGCCTTGCCATTGAAGTTCTCGCGCTGGCTCAACGCGCCTTCGACGCACGACAACACATCCGGATCGCGCAGCAACTCGACCAGCGGGCGGCCTTCCCGAATGGCACTGGAACAAATGCGCTGCATGACCGAATTCGACCAGATCACCTGCCCTTGCGCATTCACGGCGACCACGGCCTCCTGCATGCTGTCCAGAAGCGCGGCCAATTCGCGGCGGCTGGCTTCGAGCGCGTGGAAGCTCTGCTCCAGACGGCTGGCGGTGGCGTCGAGCGCATGCGCAACTTCTGAAAGCTCGTCGAGGTTGTCTTCTTCCAGACGCGCCGACAGATCGCCGGCGGCAATGCGGTTGGCGAAGAGCACGATGCGGTCAAAGCGCTGGGCGACGCGTCGCGCGAAAAAAGCCGCCAGCAGCATGGCCGCTGCCAGCGCCGTGATCGATCCGAAAACCAGCTCGCGGGCCGCATGCGACTCATTCTGAATGGCATGCTCGAAGATCGGGCGCAGAAAGAAGTCGAGAATGGCTGTTCCGACCAACAGCACCAGGACGAACGACAAAAGTAGTTTGGTAAAGACCCTGCCTGTCAATTTTTGTCCTGTTTTATCTTGTCGCGTTATCGGGCCGGAATCATTGCACGGGCCGCGGAACTTCAAAACGGTACCCGGCGCCACGCACCGTCTTCAGATATCGCGGATTTTCCGGGTCTGTCTCGATTTTCTCACGGATGCGGCGTACATATACGTCCACCGAGCGCGGCGTCACGAAGCGGGCGTCGCCCCATACGGCGTCGAGCAGATGATCGCGGCTGAAGACGCGGCCGGGGTGGCGCGCCAGATAATCGAGGAGACGAAATTCGGTAGCGGTGGTGGTGGTCAGCTCTCCGCGCACCTTCAGTTGCATGGCGCTGGCGTCGATCACGACCTCTTCAAAACTGATGACGGAAGGCGTAGCGGGCCGCTCGAAGCGCCGCAGCACGGCTTTGACCCGAGCCAGCAATTCGCGGGGAGCAAAGGGCTTCGTGATGTAATCGTCGGCTCCCAGTTCGAGACCGAGAACGCGGTCGTTTTCACCGGCGCGGGCGGTGAGAAATATAATGGGCACGCCGCTCAGTGCCGGATGACTGCGCAGACGGCGGCAAACATCGAGACCATCTCCGCCGGGCACCATGATGTCGAGAAGAAAGAGCGCAGGCGGCTGCCGCTCCGCGTCCGACAAAATATTGGTCGGATTTGCGTAGACGCGAGCCGCGAAGCCAGCTGCTTCCAGATGATGTTGCACCAGGCGCGAAATATCTGTGTCGTCCTCAAGCACGAATACGATCTGACTCAAACCGGTTCTTCCCTCATGGCGTCCAGTTCATTGTGAATTGAACGCAAATTTCCGATTACAGGCTATCCCATCATGGCAAAGAGAATGCAAACGTTCTGTTAATTCACAGAAGCCCGTTTCTGAACAAATGCCTGGGGACAAGGGCAGCCAAATATCCTGACAAGTTCGAGCTGCGCCAATGTTATACTCTGCGGGTTACGACATTTATTGTTGATTTCATTGGATTTCTGCCTATCCGGAACGCGTCGGAGCAACCACAAAGCGATGATGAACCCTTATACAGTTCTTTGCGTCGACGATGAGGCGCTTGGCCTGCAGATCAGGAGAGCACTGCTTGAAGTAGCAGGCTATCGGGTACTGACCGCACTGGATGGGAAGGCCGCTCTCGTCCTCTTTGAAGACAACCAGATTCACGCGGTCCTGCTCGATTACCTGATGCCGGGAATGGACGGGGGCCGCGTGGCCGCCGCAATGCGCACGATCAAACCCAATGTGCCCATTCTGCTGCATTCGGCCTGCGTGGATCTGCCACAGGAAACCATTGAAGTCGTCGATGCTACCCTGCCAAAGGGAGAAGGCCCCGAAACGCTGATCAGCCGGCTGCGATTGCTGATCGAAGCATCCCACATGTCTATGGGGAGCAATCGGTGAACCTTCGGGACTTCCGGCGGGTACTGAAACAAGCCTTTTTCATTCCGCTTTTTGCGCTTATTATCCTGGCGATACTGCTGCTCTGGCAGGTTACCTCGACGCGGAACGCGCAGCGCTGGCTGGACCACAGCGACCAGGTTACGGCCAGGATCGCTGACGTCGAACGAAGAATCATCGACCAGCAAACGGCGTTGCGCGGTTATGAACTGACCACAGACCGGACCATGCTGCGCTCTTTTGACACTCGCGCCACCCGCATCGACAGTGACTTTGCTTCTC
>JAATFH010000407.1 GCA_015655315.1 Terriglobales bacterium | reverse complement strand
GTTGAGGGTGTGGGCGACCATGGCTGCGAGTACATGACCGGCGGCCTCGTCGTCATTCTCGGCGACACCGGCATCAACTTCGGTGCTGGAATGACGGGTGGTCTGGCGTGGGTCTTCGATGAGGAAGATAAATTCCTCAGCGAGCAGCGCTATCACTCGGACTTTCTGACCGCAGACGGTTACGGCGCTCTGGATGCCGACGCGCAGGCCAGTATCCGCGATCTGATCGCACTGCATGCTGAAAAGACCGGGAGTACTCGGGCCCAATGGCTGCTCTCGGAATGGGAGACGCTGGGTGAACGGTTCATCCGTCTGACGCCCAAAGCACAGGCGTAATTTGTGTCTGGACATCTCGGTCTCGCAGATGTCCAGACGTTTCACGCTTCAACTGGAACCGGTAAATTTTCCTGCCTCTTACTCTTTGCTCAGAATGCGGTCGATAGACAGCGCGCCCGCATCTTTCACCATAATCAGCAGGCATAGAACCAGGACGAGCAGGTGGTACTCGTAACCTTCACCCTTTTGCGCGCCGTACCAGTTCATGAAAAATCCTACGGCCAGATGAACTTTGACGACGGCGACCAGCATGACGCAGGCGATGCCGAAGGCGGCGATACGGCTGAGCAGGCCAACGATGAGACCGAGGCCGCCGAGAAACTGCGCGAGAATCGCAATGACAGCAAAGATGGCGGGAATGCCTAGTTGCGAGGTGAAGAAGTGCACGGTTCCGCTGAACCCATAGCCTCCGAACCAACCGAGAGTAAGCTGCGCACCATGAAGAAAAAAGATGATCCCCAAAACCAGCCGGGCAACAGCCAGCGTTATATCGTTGGTCGTCGCAAGAATTTGCTTCATCGTCGCCTCCCCAGGAAATGATTTTGTAACAGAGTGCGGGAGGCGCAGTGTAAATGCAAGGAGTGTTTTCCTGCCGCCGCTTGGCATTTGGTGGCCGCTCCGATAGATTGGTCGAGGTAGTTCAGGAGTGCCGGCGAAACCGCATGCTTCAGCTTAAGACGCTCAACGATATTTTTTTTCTGGTAGCCACAAGCTCGCAGTCGCGGAGCGTCCTCTACCAGGACACGGCGGGAAAATGGCAGGCATTTTCCGGAATGCAGATATACCAGCGTGTGCGGGCTTTCGCAGATGCATTGTCGAGTTGGGGCATCAAGAAGGGTGATCGCATCGCGATTCTGGCGGAGAACCGGTGGGAGTGGGCAGTGGCCGATTTCGCCGCGCTGGCCATCGGTGCGGTGGATGTTCCGATCTATCCCACGCTGACGGCTGAACAGGTTGGCATGCTGCTGGCCGAGTCCGGTACTCGTGTCTCTGTGGTGTCATCGCGGCAGCAGTATGACAAGGTCGCTTCGGTGCGAAGCCAGACGGCGGTCGAGAAGATCGTACTGATGGACGATGAAGGCGTAGCCGATGCGGTACTGATGTCGTCTCCGCTGAAGGATGCGGACAGCCGCGGCTCGGAGCGCGATGCGGCGTTCGATCGTGCTGCCTATGATGTTGCGCCGGATGATCTGGCGACGCTCATTTATACGTCGGGAACGACAGGCGAGCCGAAGGGCGTGATGCTGACGCACGGCAATATTGCTTCGAATGTGAATTACTCTCTCGCTGGCTTTGAGATCACGCAAGCGGATTCGTGCATCTCGTTTTTGCCGCTTTCCCATATCACGGCACGGCATCTGGACTACGCGATGTATACGCGGCAGGCAACGGTCGCCTATTGCCCGAGCTTCGAGAGGCTTCCGCATGCGTTGAAGGAAATACACCCGACGGTACTGGTTGCCGTCCCGCGCGTCTTTGAAAAGGTTCGGCAGGAGGCCGAGAGACAGGCATCGCTTTCCAGTGTGAAGAAGCGCATCTTCGGTTGGGCGGTGAAGACGGGGCAGAAACATCAGAATGAAATTCTGCGAGGCGAGGCGCCCTCTGCGCTGGGCTGGAAGCTGGCGAACAAGCTGGTCTTCAGCAAGATTCAGAGCGGATTTGGCGGACGCGTACGCTACTACATCGCAGGCGGCGCTCCGCTGGGCATGGATACGGCGAGTTGGTTCGCCGACGTCGGCATTCGTATTCTGGAAGGCTACGGGTTGACGGAGACTTCGCCGGTGCTCGCGATCAATACAACAGGTGCGTACCGGATCGGATCAGTCGGAAAGCCGCTGCCGAATGTGGAATGCCGGATTGCAGAAGATGGCGAGTTGCTGGTGCGCGGACCGAATGTCTTTACCGGCTACTGGCACAAGCCGAACCAGACGGCGGAGACTTTCGACGCGGAGCACTGGTTTCGCACAGGGGATATCGGGCGCATCGATGACGATGGGTTCCTCTACATCACCGACCGCAAGAAGGAATTGCTGAAGACTTCCGGCGGGAAGCTGATCGCGCCGCAGCCGATTGAAAACAAGCTGAAATCGTCGATGTTTGTTGGACAGGCCGCGGTGGTAGGTGACAAATACAAGTTCCTGAGCGCGCTGATCTCTCCGAATTTTGTCGCGCTGGAAGAGTGGACGAAGCAGCAGGGGATCAGCGCGCCCACGCGACGTGAGCTGGTGGCCAATCCTGCAGTCGTGGCGAAGTATCAGACAATCGTGGATGACGTGAACAGTGGACTGGCACAATTTGAAACAATCAAACGCTTTCGCATTGTTCCGGAAGAGTGGTCGCTCGCAGGAGGCGAACTGACGCCCAGCCTCAAACTCAAGCGGCGGATTGTGAATCAGCAATACGCGCAGGACATTGCCGCATTCTATCCGGATGAAGTGAGAACACAATCGTAGTGGATTGAGACGATCCCATGTCTCGACCACGAGACATGGGATATCGCCGCAGGAAGAAATTTTTAATCCGTCGTCGTCGATTGTGGAAGAAGCAGGGTGAACTGGCACTTCTCACTGCCCTCGGGACAGACGAGTATGCCTCGGCGTATGAGTTTTGCCTGTGAGTCTTTGGGAAACGGAACCCGGAAGCTTGCTTTCTGCAGGTTCTCTCCAGCCGTCTTCAGTGATTCGTCGCCACGAATGTATGCGATGCTCTCCGTCTTTCCGGGTGAAAGTTCTACAAAAAATTCCGCAGAGGCGTACTTAGGGGTTGAATTGGCGATATAGATGGAACGCTGTTCTCCCAATTGTCTACCGGGGTCTGAGTAAGTCACGCGAATGCCCTGGCTCTTAAGTGCAGCGACCCGTTTCTCCATGTCCGTGCGGCCCTCCGGGTCTGGTAAATGGCCGGAGGCCTCCGCCAGTGCATAAATATTTGCTGCGTCCTGTTTCTTGCCCACTTTTTCATAGATCTGGCCTAGATGGTCGCCTACCTCGCGATTCTGGCTTTCAAACCATGCAGCATCAATGTAGTCTTCGGCCAGCTTAAGATTTCCCTGGCGGAAATAGATCCAACCCATCGTGTCCCAGGTAGCGGTGAGCAATTGTAACCGTCGCAGATCGGAATTACTGAGGTTGGCAAGTGTGAACTGCGCGGCCTCTTTGTCCAGCAATTCCAGGGCTTTCTTGCAGCTGGCGGCGGCGAGATCAAGATCGAGGTTTGAATCAGCCAGTTCATAGGCCGCATCATTCAGAATTTCAGGATCAGTCGCACCATCGAGCGCGGTGCGCAGCGTCGTTTCGCCATCGTTTTGTTTTCCGGCAAATATCTGTGCGCGGCCTGCCTGTATTGCGATGTTCTTGTTGTCTGGCGCAGCCTTTTGCGCCGTGGTGAGCAGGCTGGCGGCATCTCCGTATTTCTTTTGCTGCATGAGGAGCGAGCCCAGTTGTAACTCCGTCTGAGTGTCGTTGGGAACAACTTTCAACAGGGACTGCAGAGTCGACTCCGCATCGTCATACTTCTTGTAAGTGATTTGCACAGATGCCAGAGAGCGATAAGCCCAGGGAGTGCCTGCATGCAGCGCAACCTCTTTCTTATAATCGACGAGACTGTCGCCAATATTGTTATTACGCATGTTCAATGCGCCATAGGCGGCCCATAACCCAAGCTGACGCGGATTCAGCTTCTCTGCCTGTTCAAGCGAGGAGCGGGCGCCGTCGAAGTTCTGGTTCTGCATGTTCAGGTAAGCTTCGCGGACAAGTTGCTCGGCGTCGGGGTTGCTGATTTCTTCCGCTGCCGCGGCCACGCCCGGTGCGGCAAGTTGGATATATTTGCCCTGGTCGTCCTGGACATTTTTCACAAACTTCTTGTATCCATCCCATTGAGAGACTGGAACTTTGCTTTGCAGGACTTCCACCCGGCGATCCGTGATGAGGCGATTCTTGTCGTCGAGTTTGTAGTCCGATTGATAGGTAGCGAATGTCGTGCTGTACTTTACTGACTTCGGAAGCTCGGCAGTATAGGTAGATGGCAGTTCGATGACAGAATGACTGGTTTCGACATGGGGAGCGCCAAGAACCAACTCGTCTGCCGGCTTATCGTCGTCACTGGCCCCCGGGAAAACAACCGGCATCATCGTCGGTTGAATACGGCGATTAGCCCAGTCCGAAAATTCTTTGCGCGTGTAGTCATACGAATAGTGAAAGGGATCGGCTGTATGTTCGGGAACGGAGACATCCAGGTTGTTGACTGTGCCAACGAAGCCAAAGTTCTGCGAGATATTTTGTGCGAGATCGGTCCACTGCGTGCGTGAGGTCTGATGGAAGATTTCGCGGTAAACGATCTCGTTATCTCCGCGAAGACTCAAGCTCATGTGCGCCGTGAAGGTACCGTCATTATCCAGTTTGCCGCTGGTTTCAAAGTCGTCGATGGCAGGAAAGGGTGGATCGGCAGGCGTGCGCACCAGGGATGCCGGAGCGGAGTCGGGAATAACGAGCGCCTGCTTGTCGCGCAGAGGATAGACCAGCATGCGGTAAGGGCTGATCTCAGGCGTGCTGTCGAGCCATATTTTGTCGCTGCCGCGCGGAACGACAGTAATGACGTGATCAAACTGGCCGGGCGAAGGGAGGTCAGGATTAGGCTTGATCGAATCGCTGATAAGCGCGGGCCACGCATCGTATCCGGCGGTTTTGAGCATGGCGGCAAGCAGGGTGTGCTTGTCCTTGCAATCGCCGTATTGATTGTCCATGACGGTTTCGGCGGCGTGCGGTTGATAACGCCCAATGCCGAAGGCTACGCCGATGTAGCGGACTTGCGTGGAGACGTAAGCATAGATCGCCTGCATTTTCTCGTCGTCGCTCGTCTTGCCTTTGGTCAACTCATCGACCTTTGCTTTCAACTCCGGTGTTGCAGCGGTGCGGTCCTTCGACAGGCTGCCATACCATGCGCCTACTTCCTCCCAGCTTTTGAATGTCGTCCACGAGATTGTGGGCTGGGGATTAGGATCGGGTTTCGGAGCATCCTTTTTATCCTTGTCGTCTTTCTCTTTGTCGTCTTTCGTCGGTGTCGGTTCCGGATGCGAGGTCGTCCAGCGATAGACTTTCTTGCCATTCTCTTCGGAGATGACGGGTTGCGCCTTAGGACTGAGGACGAGCACGTACTTGTCCTTTGGAACGCGCAATTCTATGGTCTGGTCCAGCACAACTGCTTTGGTGACGAAGTTGTCCGCTCCCCAGAACTGGTTGGGAGCCTGCGACTTTTCCACCTGGAACTTCACTTGATACTCAAGCGAGTCGCCGGGGCTTAACGACTTTACCGGAATCTGCTTCTCTTTGAGATCGCTGTAAAACGGAGCGATGCGCGATACCTGCGAAGGCATATCCTGCGCATCTTCGGGCGGCGTCGACACGACAGAGCCGTTCTTTTTCCGTACACGAAGATAGACAATCTCGGGTCGGTCGTTCTGTGCCGCATAGGGCAGATTGATCACCCCAAGCTGGCGCACGGCGGCATCGGATTGAATGCGGGCGGCAAAGGTGGTTGTCTTTTCGCCGGTGCCATCGGCGTTGAAGTCATATATCGTTCCCAGTTTTTCAAAAACCACGGCTTCACGCGAATAGTCGTACGCAGCCTTTGGAGCCGGGCTTTCAGCAGAACTCGACGATGATGCCTTCGTCTGGCAGCGCGCAGATGGAAAAAAACAGAGGCTGAGGAGCAGAGCAGAAAGTAAAGTCGAACAGCGAATCATTTGTCATTATTTAGTACCGCAGGAGAGTCATCTGCGCCAGTGAATTCTTGCAGGCTGAGGATTTGTAACTGGCACCGTGCGCCCATTATGATCGTGCTGGCGTAAATTTCGCGAAACACATAACCATCCCGATTCACTTTGAGTGGAGGAGAAACAAAACATGCGAGTTGGTTTGCTTACGGGCGGAGGCGATTGTCCCGGATTGAATGCTGTCATTCATGCGGTGGTGAAGAAGGGAATTCTTCATTACGGCGATGAGTTTGTCGGTTTCCTTGAAGGCTGGCGCGGCGTGCTGGACAACAACACGAAACCGCTGACGCTTGAATCCGTCGACGGCATTCTTGACAAGGGCGGCACGATACTGCGCACGTCGCGCACGAACGTTCGCAAGATCGAAGGCGGCATTGAGAAGTGTGTGGCCACGCTGAAGGCCAACAAAATTGACGCGCTGATCGCCATCGGCGGCGATGATACCCAGTCGGTAACCAATGCGTTGATCCAGGCGGGAGTCCCGGGCGTGGGCGTGCCGAAGACGATCGATAACGATCTGTATGGCACGGATGCCTGCTTTGGATTTGATACCGCTGTTTCGATTGCGACGGAGGCGGTGGACCGGTTGCACACGACGGCTGAGGCGCACAATCGCGTCATCGTCTGCGAGGTCATGGGGCGCGACGCGGGCTGGATCGCTCTGACGGCAGGGGTAGCGGGCGGTGCTCACGTGGTGCTGGTGCCGGAGAAGCCGATCGATCTGGAGCATGTCTGCGCGTTGCTCAAGTACAACCACGATCACGGCAAGAAGTATGGCATTGTCGTTGTGGCTGAAGGCGCGAAGCTGCCGGGCGGTGGCCAGGCGATTCAGGGCTCGAAGGTCGACTCTTTCGGTCATGCGCGTCTGAGCGGTATCGGGCAGGCGCTGGCGGAGGCCATCGAGGAGAAAACGGGTTACGAGACGCGCTCGGTGAATCTGGGACACACGCAACGGGGTGGGACTCCCACCGCTTATGACAGGATGCTGGCGACGCGGTATGGTCTGGCAGCAATCGATCTGGTCCACCAGGGGAATTTTGGGCGGCTTGTTGTCCTGCGGGGGACCGAGATTAAGGACATTCCTATTGCCGAGGCGATCGCGAAAAACCGTACTGTGACCGACGATTTTCTTGAAATTCTGGATGGAATTGAACCCAAAGTTTAGGTTTTGAGTCAGGAGATACAAGGTTTGGCTAGGCTTTATGTCTAGCCTTTTCTTTTGGTTAAGCCACTTAGTGAATCGTTTTCTTGAAGTAGAAAGAGTAAGGGAACCAAATTTGATACTATTTGACCGTTTCACAGGTTAATAGCCAATGTTTGTCATAAGAAACCCTAAAGAAACCAGCGATTTGCGGAAATCTCTTGAACTACTACTCCAAAACGCGGTATAAGCACATGGCCGGGTCTTTCATCCCACCCGCGCATACTTGATTTATTTTCAGGAGGCTTCGTATGAAATCAGCAGTTGCGCGCAATGAGATTCGAGAGGTGATGGATATCCGGCAGGCTGCCGGATATTTGGGCATCAGCCCGGACACTCTCTATAAATATGCTTCGGAGAGTTTCATTCCCGCGTTCAAGCTGGGGAATCGCTGGCGGTTCAAGAAGTCGCGGCTTGACGACTGGATGGATCAGCAGTCAGGCACCGCTTCACAGGCCGAGGTGAAGGAAATAAAACCGCGGCAGCGAAAGCCGGTTCGCGTAGCCCGATAGGTGGCGACGGAATCGGTCGCGCGGGACGAAGACCTGCGATTGCTCGGAACTCAATCGACGCACGTCGGGCTCCGCGTAGAGAATTTCGTTTATACCGCTGGTTTGGGTTTCTTTCCTAACAGATAAAACACGACGATCAGCATGAGGACCGAGCCCATTGCGGCAAGGCCGAGGACGCGCATGATGGCTACAGTGTAGCGACCCTGGCTGGGCGTGTAGTTGCAGCAATAGAGCAGGATGAGGTCGGAGAAAGAGCCGATTTTGTGGTCGCTGGCTTCAACGAGCGCGAGCCGTACATCGCGCGGCTGGTATTCGACACCGGAGAGATATTTCGACATGCGGCCATCTGCGGTGGCGATCATGATGACGCTGGAGTGGGCGAACTGGTCCATTTTGCCGTCGGGACCGGGAACGCGGACGTAGTGGAAGCCGGTCGCCTGGGCGAGGTCGGTGATGGAAGTCTGCTGGCCGGTCAGGAAGTGAATACTCTTCGCGGCAGATGTGTCACCGAGCATCATGAGAAAGTGTTGCTTCGCTTCGGCGGCATCGGCTGGCGTGTCGGCCGGATCGATGCTGGTGACGATCACGTCGTAGTCGTGACCGGCGTGCAGTCCGGTTTGCTTGAGCGACGAACCCATCCCATGAAGGACTTGCGGACAGAGCATGCCGCACTTGAAATAGACGAGCGCCATGACGGCCGGGCGATGGCCGAAGTAGCTTCCCAGCGTTACATCGTTGTTGTTCTCGTCGCGGAAGTGATCGGCTAGAGGGAGCGGATGGTTGAGGTTCTGGTCGATGCCCGCGTTCTTCAGGTAGGCCGGGGTGGACTGCGCGGATACTCCGAGCGGCTTGTCGGCGGGGTATTGCTGGGCAAATATGCTCAAAGTGCTGACGACGAAAATGAGGACGAGAAGTTTGCCGCGCGGAATCACTCTACAGAATACGCTGTGGGAGATTATGTTGCACGGCACCTCTTTCGTGGCGCTCGATGCAGGAAGCAGATCCTTCGACTACGCGCTGCGCGCTACGCTCAGGATGACAATCTCTTCTGGATCGGAGAAAGAATGCACGTCTCAGTTACTTTTCCTCGTGGTATTCCTGCTCCGTGTTGATCTCCCACAAGATGCTTTTGTCCATATTGCCCGCGACGATGTTATCGACGGCGGTCATGGCAGTGAGCATGGAGTGGTCCTGATTGTTGTATTTGTGCATGCCGTTGCGGCCCACGAGGAAGAGGTTTTCGAAGCGGTCCATGTAGCGGATGATCTCATCGAAACGGTCATACGTGCCGAAGTAGGCGGGGTAGGTCTTCGGGACGCGGACGACATGCGCGTCGAGCACATCGGACGCGTTCAGAATGCCGATCTTTTCGATTTCGGCGACAGCGAATTTCTTGATGTCTTCATCCCGCATGCGCCATAGATCGTCTGTCTCGTAACAGAAATATTCGAGCCCGATCCAGACCTTGCTCGGGTCGGCCACAAGGTAAGGACTCCAGTTGTTGAAGATTTGCAACCGTCCTACCTGCACATCGGGTTCCTGGATATAGATCCAGGTATCTTTGAGCGGCGAGCCGTCGGGCTCCGTTACCGAGAGCTTGTTAACCAGCAGACCGACGGTAAGAAAATCGCGGTACATGAGACCGTCGCTGATCGTACGGATTTCCTGCGGTACAGGCACATCGAGGCTGTTGATCAACTCGCGGACTGGCATGGTCGAGAAAACATAATCGGCAGCGATGCGGCTGCTTTCACCTGCGTCGTTCACAGCTTCTACCGCCGTGATGCGATTGCCTTCGACATGCAGCTTGTTGACGCGCCAGCCTAACTGGACACAGCCGCCTCCATCTGTAACCAGTTTGGCTACATGCTCCCACAACTGGCCAGGGCCATACTTGGGGTAGAGGAATTTCTCGATCAGCGATGTTTCGGTTTCCTTTTGCGAGATATCGGCTGCCTGCTTGCGGCTGAATGTCTTTTTGAGGAAATGGGCAATCGCTGTGCGTAACGAGAGTCCCTTGATGCGCTGCGCACCCCAGGCAGCGCTGATCTGATCGCAGGAAACTCCCCAGACTTTTTCCGTGTAGGACTTGAAGAATGTCCGGTACAGCTCGTCGCCAAAGCGATTGATCAGAAAATCTTCGAGCGTCACTTCCTGCTTTCGCGGAAAAATGCGGGCGCGGAGATAGCCAAGGCCGATCTTCATCAGTCTCCAGAGGCCGAGCTGGTGCAGAGTTTTACCGCTGAGGCTGAGAGGGTAGTCGAAGAAAGCGCGCAGAAAATAGATGCGGCTCTTGCGCTGGCGCACCAGCATGACCAGGTCGGGGTCGGATGCGGCTTCTGAAGTCGAGATGGTGCGCTCTTTGTTCTGGTAACGGATGGAGTGATCGCCATTCCCGTTTTCTTCCGCGCTGATAGGCATCAGTTCTGTCCACCAGTTCATGACGCGGTCGGACTTCGAGAAAAACCTGTGCCCGCCTATATCCATGCGGTTGCCCTTATAGCGCACCGTGCGGGAAATGCCGCCGATCTCGTTGCTGGCCTCAAGCACGACAGGACGGATATTGGAGCGGCGAAGGAATTCCAGCGCAGCGGTGAGGCCAGCGGGACCGGCTCCGATAATGACGGCTGTTTTCTGATCGCTCATTGACTACTTCCGCTGCAATGAGGCTGGAGGCGATGCGTGGGCGATGGCTGTATTTGTACGCAAGATGAGGATTGCGCGTCCAGAGGAAAAGAAAAACAATTCGTCATTCAGAGTCTGCTTGCTGTCACGTTTCGGGCGTTGTATGCGGAACTATCCAACTTATTTATTCTAATAGACGAGAGATACTGAATATTGGACGACCTGCAACCTGTAGAGCAGGCCATGTATCTTATTGCGGGTAACGCCATACTAAGGAGCGAATTTATATGAACGCAGTGAAATTCTGGGCGGTTTTCACGATCGGCGTTGCGGCGGGAGCCGCAGTCGCACTGCTCTACGCACCGCAGACTGGTGAAAAGACACGGCGGCAGGTGCGTCGCAAGTTTGAAGACGCGTCGGAATATGTGAAAGACACAGCAGACACGATCAGCGAGCAAGCCGGCAAAGCCTACAAAGTCAGCAAAAACGCAGTGGAAGAGGCCATTGACACAGCCGGCAACGTCTACGGTGCAGCTGCCAAGCGTGTACAGCAGATTGTTTAATTCGCTGGCAGCGGTTTGAGCTTGACGGTCCGCCCAGTGCGGACCGACTCGCGCGCTGCATCCAGAATCTGCATCACGATCATATTGGTATCGAGCGACGTCAGGTCGCCATCCGGTTTGAGCGTGCCGTTCATCACTGCCGCCAGATAGTGCAGGGAACTGTCCTGTGGCGGGGCGAGCGGGTCTGTGGTAATTTCACTTTCCTGTTTTTCTCCCACATAACGAAGACGCAGTTTCGTCAGCCCAACCGTGATGGCATAACCCTTGTTGCCGTAAATCTCGGAATCTTTGCGCGAGAAAGTCAAGTTCCATGAGGGCATGAGCACGGCCTGCGCGCCGGGATATTGCAGGATGATCGTCGCATCGTCGTCTACATGTGAATAGGTATCGGGCTTGTCGGTTTGTGCGACGGCGGTGACGCTGATGGGCGCTTTGCCGTGCATCCACCATGTCATAAGGTCGGCGCCGTAGCAGCCGAAGTCGTAAAGGGAACCCGCGCCGTTGGTGGCGGGATTGGTCAGCCACTTCAAAAATTCAGGCTGCACTCCGATTTCTTTTGGGCCTTCATGCCCGTCGTGGACGACAACTTTACGGACATCGCCCAGCTTGCCTTGATTGATGAGATCGAAGACTGCTCGGTTGCTGGCATACCATGTCGTTTCGTAATTCACCAGTACCTGGATATTGTGCGCTTTTGCGGCGCGGCGGATGGCGAGGGCATCGTCGAGCGACAGGGTAAGCGGCTTTTCCACCATGACGCTAAGGTTGTGCTGCGCCGCCTGCTCGATCACGCGGCGATGGTCGCCCACGGAAGTATAGACGAGCAGTGCCTGCGGATGCTGCGCCTCTACAAGCGCATCCAGCGTGGGGTAGAACAGACTGGAATCGAGATGAAATTGCTGCTGGTAGCGGTTCGCCAACTCTTTGTCTTCCTCGACGATGCCCACAAGCTCGACTTCATGCTGACGCGGAAACTGGGGTAGAAATCCAGCGATATGGCCATGTTCGAGGCCATAGATGGCTACGCGCAACGGAGCCGAAGGCGCCTGGGCAAAGTTGAAGGTTGAAAGCATAAGGAAGCCTAGGAGGACCGTGAGAGGTTTTAGCAGTCGCATGGTATCGATTCCACGGATGATTGTACTGTCTTTTCTCTAAAAGCGAGTGGGATCGCAAGATTTTCCTGACTTCATATCTTGTGCAAAACGCAAAGATGCAGGAACGCTCTCGAATTGCCACTCGTCTTGAGCGGGTGGTAGCCTCAAGGGGAATCAAATCTAGCAGTCCTCATTTCTTATCTTTGCCGGGAGATATCCAGACAAATGCAGACGACGTACAACGGGAAGACTCTGCCCACAGACGGGGAGCCGATTCAGTATGCAGGCGGGAAGTATCAGGTTCCGGATCATCCAATCGTTCCGTTTATTGAAGGCGATGGCACGGGGCGCGACATTTGGCGCGCATCGCAACGCGTTTTCGATGCCGCTGTTGAGAAAGCCTATGGCGGTAAGCGCTCGGTAAAGTGGTTTGAGGTGTACGCCGGAGAAAAGGCGTTTCGTGAATTCAAGACGTGGTTGCCGGACGATTCGGTGAACGCGGCGCGCGACCTGCGCGTATCGATCAAGGGGCCGCTGACGACGCCTGTGGGTG
>JAATFH010000275.1 GCA_015655315.1 Terriglobales bacterium | reverse complement strand
GCATTCCCGCGTTCGAGCAGAACAACTACGTCGATATAGCTCTTGTGCTCTATGGAGCGGAGCTGGGACGATACATTCCTCCCTTTGTCGGCAACCGCCTAGCCGACCTGCACTTCATCGGCAAGATCTACGCCACCTTGCCGCCACCGCCCATAGCGGATTACCTTGCGGCCGAACGGAAGGTTGACGATTTGAAGTCGGCCTTCGCCGCCTATTTTCAGAGATACGATGTCCTACTCCTACCAGTTATTCCATTCACCGCACCGCCGCCGGGTCTCGAAGAGTACATCGTGAATGGCGAAAAAGCTCCGTCAATACACATGATGCGAGCCACAGTGCCCTTCAACCTCACCGGTCTGCCGGGACTGTCCGTGCCCTTCAGCTTTAGTTCAGAAGGGCTTCCGATCAACGTCCAGCTCGTCTCAAGGTGGTTCGACGAAGGAACGATCCTCCGTCTTGGCCAGCTGATCGAGTCAGCGACCGACGCACACAATCGTCATCCCAACCTCTGAAGTCTTTCGCCCTGTAGCTCCCAAACGGAACCCTGCATCGATACTTTTCAATGCAGGGTTCTTCTTTCAACGCGAGGCTCGCCGAGAGATATCATGGAGAGAGATACCAATACGTTCGGACAGAGTGAATCCATGCCACGACCTTCCCACAAAGAAAAGATTTTGACCAGCGGCCTGCGTGTCGTCCACGAGCACGGATACGCAGCATCCAGCGTCCGCGACATTATTGAGGCCGCAGGTGTTCCGCAGGGCTCATTTACAAATCACTTCGCCTCGAAAGAAGCCTTCGGGCTTGAACTGGTCAACATCTATTACAGAGATATCGAGCGTTTCATGGAAGAGACGCTTCTCAACGATGCGCTACCGCCGCTGAAACGACTGCGTCTCTGGGCAGAAGGCGGTGTGGACTCCCTTAATCAGAATGGTCACTGGAACGGTTGCCTTCTGGGAAACTTTGGGGCGGAAGCAAATTCTGAAGTGGAGTCGATTCAGCAGCGAGTCGCCGAGGCATTTCGAGAGGAGCGCAAAAACATCGCTTACTGCCTGCGTGCGGCGGTGAAGGCCGGGGAACTGCCTGCGAAGACGAAATGCGATGAACTGGCCGGCTTCATTCACGCAGCCTTTGAAGGCTCCATTCTCATGGCCAAAGCAGAACGGAGTTCCTTTCCGACCGAGAGCTTTAAAAAAATTCTGTTCTCCGTGCTTCTCTCGCACAAAGCTTAGACCACAGATTGCTATCGGGAAGTCGGCCAGTGTTCACCGATACGCTCCCCACAGTGTTTCCAGTTGTTGCTAACAGGTCAATGCGCTCGTTGATCCGGCTTGAATCGAATGCTAATTGCGGTAGTTGGAGTTGATCCGCAAATGCGCACAACCTCAACCCTCAGTTGCTCGGGAGTTTCCCAACTCCCGCGGCGTGGGGCCGGCAGGAGTAGGAATGTCTTCGAGCCTCTTGCAGAGCTGGTCGAATAGCTCAGCTCCCTCCTCGACCGCTGCTTTCTCCTCATCCGTCAGCGGGATGCTCTGCAACATGAGTTGAAGGTTTGATCGAGCCTCGAGCATTTGAGATCTAGCGGACCCTTTCGGGACGTAGAACGCGCATTTGGCGCACGCCATTCGATGCGCACATTGGGAAAAGTATGCATTTGTACACCAGCCGTGGCAAAGATCATAGTATTGCCAGGGTTCACCGCGTGCAGCAGCTCCGGATGTGATCGCGTCTCGATCAATCAGAACCTGAATGGTGCGGAGGTTTCTGTCCAGGTATCCAGCATCAGCGTATCGCTTTGCCAGCTTCGTCGGAGTGACTCGCACATAGTGCTGCGTCGCCGCTGGACTCCGATGGCCAAGAAACTGTTGAATCTCAAATAAGGACATTGGATCTTTGCTGTTGAAGAGCTGTGAGGCAAGGGTTGCGCGCGCGCGATGGCTGGTGAGACGACCTCGAGCATCGTTCTCCGGGATACCTGCCTTGGCGCAGAGTGTGGGGATCAGACGCTGGTTCACATAACTATCTCCAACACGCATACCCCTGCAACTGAAAAGGTAATGAACCAGCTCCCCTGTCTTTGGGTCAACCTGCGGTGGCGGTATGGAGCGTACGCTTTCCCAAACTGCAATTGCTTCTCCAACCGGTCGATCCGTCGGTTTCGTATATTGAGCGTGTGTCTTGTTCACTGGAATGTCCAGCCAGCAAACCGCGTCTTTAGGGAGGATTTCAAAGGTTCCTTCCACCACCACATCTTCTCGCTGCCATCTCGTGCAGCCAACCCGAAGGCGCACTAACTCATCGTTCCGTAGGGCACCAAAGAGCCATGTGATGGCCACAGCTCTGACCATCTCAATCGGGTAGAAAGAAATCTCGGGTGCCGACTCGGTTCTCCGGGGGAGTTTGGGCAGGTCAGCTGCTGACAAATTGAGACCCGCCCACAACAGCTTTGCCCAAATCGCATCCTCAATGACTCGAGGATCAGGAGCTATTTTCGCCCGAACAGCCTTGGGCAGCCTGAAAGCTCGGACAGGATCGAAACGCCGTTCGATCCAATTCCACTCCTGACAGTCTCGGAAGAACGCGCGAAGTGCAGAGAGGTTCTGAGCGATCGACCTCGGAGACAAAGGTTTTCCGATCTTTTTTGCGATCGCGCGGTTCCTGACAGTCGTGTCGCCTATTTTACTGCGCACAAGAGCTGCGACGTATCGACTGGCTGACTCGTATGTCCAGGCGCCAGGAGAAACAAGTGACTGGTCGTTCGCAGCAATCCAACGCCCCACCTTCATTAGGTTGTAGTAGAGCCCCATGTAACTCTTGGGTTCGAGGGTCGTGGTGTCGCGCCAACGTGCGGACAGTTGAGCCCACAACGGAGGAACATTCGTCGTGGCAGCTTCATCTGGTTTCCGGCGGCCTATCCTCGGATCAATGTCCTCCGCTATGACACCAAGGGAGCGCAACGCCCGCGACAGTGGCACTATCGCTTCTCTTGTATTCAAAGAAGGAGAGGTCTCGCGCACATGGATTAGGACTTCGACTGTTATGTCGCCCAGATTTGGCGACCAGTTCGCCATGAGAACCTTGCAGAGCGCGGTAGGAACTTTCTTCGAGCCGAGGGTATTGCCGTAGCCAATACGACGAAGAGCAGCTTGGGCTTGTGACGCTGCTTCCTCGACCGCGTGCTTGCCGAAGATCCTCTCGGCGAGCACATTCGTCGTAAAGCGTCCGAGCAGGTGGATATCAGTCAACTTGGCCGCAATGTAGGCAAATGCGGCTAGGTAATTCCGACATTCCTGTTTGACGTATTTGTCTTCGAATTCCTCGTATGTACGGCCTAGGATATCGACCCAATCAGAGCGTCTCCATGCCCAGAATGAGCTGCCCCGCTTTTTCATCTGAATCACGAGAACAGCAGTGACGGCGCTGTGCGCAGATTCCACCATTTCGATGTAAGCGACGATCTTGCGTATCGGTTTGAGCAAGCGTGAAAGCTCGCGCTCATGGGCGCGAACCCACCGCGGGTTCCTGTCGTTCCGAAACTGAAGAGCTGATGCAATGGCGCGTTTCTCTAAAGCCGTAAGCTTAGGATTGCGATCAAATCTGGATAAATCCAAGGGCCAGATCCGAGGACTGAGACTGCCCGCCCCTTGGGGTCGGTGAACAGTCATAAAGTAGAATCCTCGATCATCTTAAGCCGCCACCTGTGAATCTGATCCATACCTGTCTGCACTTTCTTTGCAAGATCGCGGGCGCTGAGGTGGATATAGTCTTTTGTGGTTTCTATACTCCGGTGACCAGCAAAGAGGGCAATCTCATGAATATCCCAGCCACTTCGCGCCAAGTCCGTGAGACGGAGATGCCTGAGCGTGTGGGTGGTGAATTCGGGCACACGAGCCGATTTCGACAATCCCTCAACTGTCTTGGACCATGTCCAGATTGTGATCGGTTCGCCGCGGTTGCGACGCGACTCAGAGAGAAAAGCTGGGCCTGGTGTCATCCTCAACTGG
Organism: Terriglobales bacterium; assembly: GCA_015655315.1. Taxonomy (GTDB): domain Bacteria; phylum Acidobacteriota; class Terriglobia; order Terriglobales; family Acidobacteriaceae; genus Alloacidobacterium. Next base: position 8,346 of record JAATFH010000275.1, on the reverse strand, counting down.
CGCCGATGTTTCAGATAATCTGCGAGGAGCTGCGCTGAGATATCCGTATACGGAACCATTCTTTGGCGGCGCCCTTTGGCGACTTCGGCCCGGACCGTCGCGATCTGGTTTGCGAAATCAAAATCGCTAATCTCAATGCGGCACAGTTCCTCGCGTCGGAGCGCTGCGTCGTATGCGAGGCAGAACATCGTTTGAGTGCGAAGCGATGCTTGGGCAACCATCTGGACTATCGCTCCCCACTGCTGCTCGTTTGGTATCCAAGGGAGCTTTTGATGTCTTGGGAGGAGGCCTCGTCTGCCAAGAATCGCCCTGCCTGGAGAGTAGCGACCGTATCCAACTGGATTAGAGACGCAGGCCCCTTGATCCATCAAGTAGTCGAAGAACAAACGGACAGCGGTTACTTTCTGCTGAATTGTGGAGTTTGCGAGGCCCAGCCTACTGCCGCTTCCGCCCTCATCGAATTTGACGGCTGAAGGACGGCGCAGCATATCTCGCACCCAGAGAGCCAAGGTCTCCTTGTTGGCCAACACTGGCTCAACCTCATGGGCGTTGCAGAAGGCAAGAAAGTCTTCTCTGGCTCTTCCGTAGGCTTCGATGGTATTAGGGGACAGACCTAGTGCCGCCTCGATGACGAGTTGTTTACGCGCCAGCGCGTGCGCCGCAAGCATCGGGAACTTTTCCCATTTAAGCTGGGTGGACAGGGTGATCTCGAGGGCCATTATGGCCAGAGTACCGGACACACCGCACTCATACCCATCTGGCTTGGGGCCGCCGGCAAGGGGACATCTCCGGTCGCCCTCCGGGCTCCCTCCGACGTCCCCTTGCACGATCTTGAAGGTTTCATTCTCCGAATGATTCCCAGAGTCTTTGGAACAACGCACTGAGCCTATATATTCCACGTAACTTAGGTAGATTCAACTCCCATCCCAAAGGAGAGTACGGTGTGCATGTGCTTTCCTTTCGAATTGTGAAGTGAAAGGTAGTTTGGTCAAACCGGCCAAACTACCTTTTATTCGCAGGTTGCCCGTTGGGAGCGCATCGAGCCTGACGGGATCAGATGATCGCGGCAAATGCCTGCCAAGGATAAATCCGGTACTTGGCACGCTATCGAAATCAACGGAATTGTCTTTTGCTACGCGACGGGCAGATCAAGTTCGAGACGAAAATTGCTGATTGGGATATCAGCCTGATCCGCGTATCTACCAGCAATTTGTCGACTGATAGGACTCAAGATCGCATCATGTTCTCGGGTACGCAATGTGTCGCGTAGCTCTTCGATGAACACGAGCTTCGCCATCCTCTCCTCTATCCGGAGACGGGGAAAAGCCCGTATGGCAGCGAAGAGTTGCTGCCGCAGTTGGATATTAGTCACTCGCATTGCGATACCCCTTGGTAATTGCACTGGCTGTTGCAGGCCTCTTCCTCTCTCAGTTGGCCAAGTTCGGCGGCGATCTGAAAGGCTCTTGTGAAAGGTGCGTTATCAAGTTTCAGGTGCTCGTCCGTCAACTCCTTGTGGCGAGATGTGATGGTGCGGACAGGGCCAAGACCCCGGTATCCGTCCGAGTTGCCTGGAACCTTCAGCGTTTGTCTCGTCCGTCGGCGTACCACTTACGGGACTCTGTCGCCAGATCTGCGCGCAACTCGTCCGTAAAGACACGCGCGTGCTGAGTGTCGATCGCCTTCTGCGTTGCGCGGACACCGGGGCTTTGAAGGAGGGTCTTCGAATAGTCCCCGCCGCCACCAAGGCCAAACGCGTGCTGACGACAGTGGGATCCCCTCCAGAATACGGTGGCGCTCGACTTCAAACCTCCGCGAAGAGCCTTTTCGGTTTCGAGGACGAGAATCGCCGTTTGCACTTCACCGCTACTATCGGTGCGAGTAAGTCCGAGTTCGATAACTTCGGATTTGTCTGCTGCCATAAATTAAACCTCCATAAAAAGTTAGAGCCGTGTGATGAGCGGCCTAATATCGATCTCAGTTTTATGAGCGAGTCGATGGTTAGTGCGCGGCAAACTCCAGGACGAATTGCTCTGGAATTCATTGCGCGTTGAGCTTTTCCATTCCGTGAGTCGCCAAGTCTCGACAGAGCCTGACTCGGCGTCAGACACAGCGCGCACCATATGGTGGAACAGGAGCAAAACTGCCCGGGCCAGGCGATAATAGCCAGATCAGCGAACCCGGGGATGTACTTCCGTTGGAGCTAAGGTCGCACCATGGCGCGACTCTAGAGATAATGACAACGTGGATAGAAAGAAGAGGAGAACGCTCGCCTGTTGGCTGGACGAAACATCGGGTTACCCGTGCCTCATCCGCCTTGTCTTGAACCATGAGCGGTACGGAACCATTTCTTCGCAATCGGGGGTCGTGTATCGATATTGCTCGATCTCCCAGCGTAGTCTTCGCATGGTGGATATCTCCCCGCCCACGGTCCGGACGGACATGACCGGACATGGTGAACAATCGTGGTCGTTCAAGACAGCGGCTAGTCAGTCTCACGGTCTTCGAGGGCGAATGTACCTTCGGCATTCCGCTTCCAGAGTTTGTCCGGGCAAAGGGTCACGTTCAGGCGGGCGGCAGCCTCCTCAGCCGATTGGCTCGGAAACTGAAAAAGCTGGCGGCGCAGCACGCTCCACCAACTCTGCGCGTAGACGCGAAGGATCAGCAGCTCATGGTCTTCGCTCTCCCAGAACTCATGAGAGTCGTTCTCGCCCCAATAGAGAGTGTTGAGCGGCAATGGCTTTGGCGGTGGGGGAGCGTCCGTTACCTGCCCCCTGGCTGGAGTAGCGGGCTGCTGCTTGTCGGGTTTCGATTTGGCGGTGGCGTCCCAGCGCGCCAGTACGCTCGCAGTCGTGGGCTGGATGCCCTCCGCTTCGAGTTGGCGACAGGTGGCTGCGACCCCCGCAGCATCTGATCGCATTCGATCCTGCCAACCAGACTCTCTCCAGACACTATGATCGAACTGCTCGACCGCGACGCCTTTCCAGCGAATGACTCGGTCATGATCGATTGTCAGATGCTCGATGCCGAAAAGAAATGGAGCGGTATACCCCTCCGGCTTGGTGGCGTTCCGATGCAGTTGACGGAAGCTCTCAATGCCGACCGGGTTGAGCATGTCGTTGACGGCCAACTCGACGAGCTTCAAATCGGTCGGAGAGAGCTTGTCTCCGTCGTTGGTCGCTTGCAGGATAGCGATGGCCATCTCGGTCATCTGGTCACGCGAAATTGCTTGTGTATCCATAGCTGCGAGAACCTCTCAGGCTTTCGGGTCGTGAGGAACAGGGGATGCCTTCGTTGTCGATGGCGGCACGAAGTAGCCGTAGACGCACCGTCTGCCGTTGCGCGAACAGTCGTGCGTGTCGTGAATGACACCGTCGATGACTGCGGTGAGATGGCGGGAGACCCGCACCAGCAGCACGCCTCGTGGTAGTTCCGATGCTCTCAGGTGAACGCGGCATCCCGAGCCAATCGCCATCGTAGGCTTCCATGTCCATCCCAGCGACTCCATGTGGCGCTGCCAGGTCGAACGGAATACCCCCGATTCGCTGTTGGACTTCATCTTCTTACGCTTTCCAAAGCGCTCGGAGTCGCTGAGACGGTTAAGCGCGTCATAGACCTCCTGATATGGTTTGCTCGTCGCAATGGCAACCGCTCGGGTCACGCAGTCGTTCGCCCGTCCAGAATGTCCGAACGCAGCTCTGCCTCCGTCATTGAATTGGAATTTCATGTTGTCCTCTGGGGTACTGGAGTCGAAGGCTCAGGCGGCCTTGTTTGCATGCGCGCTCACGCGGGAGTCCGCGAAGACGCTCACGATTGCTGCGGTCCTTATGCCCGAGCGAACGGTCTCTTCCACGAATCGCTCCCACATCCGGTCGAGCTCGAAGCCCATCATCGGATGCTCATGCCACAAAACGTCCGCGTCGTTGCCCAAAGCCGACTGAAGAAAACCGTCCGGATCGCTTACGAACGCCTCGGTGTCAGCAGCAGAGAGTCCCACCGCAGCTGCAACCTCGCGCAGACGGTGATGGAGGCACCAAAGGGACGGACTAGCGATCAAGTCGGTGTAATCCAATCCGTCCCCGCTCAGCGCAAGAACCGGCGAATCGACAGCTCCGTATACTCGCTCGGTTTCCGCACGGCGCAGCTCTGCCTCCGTTATCGTGAGCGGCCGGTCGACGCCGACCCTGGCACGCAGCCGGTTGGAATCCATGCTGATGGACGTATCGGGGCTGAAGTGCCGGATGGCGCGAATGAGAACGTCCGCCCTGCGGTTCTCAATCCCGATACCCAGCAGATGGAGGTGGGGCGGTCTCACGTCTCGAACGAACTTCATCAAAGCTTCGGCCGTGGTCACAGCTTTGCGCATGGGCATGGCTGGGGTGAGCGGCATTCCCGCCGCAAGCTGTGCAGTCTCAAAGAACTCTACGTGCGAGATCTCGCCGACCTGAAGCGGAAGGAGGAGAACCGCTCCTGTATCCACGATCTCCGCAAGTTCGGCGCGATACCACCGCAGCCTGCGCAGCGTCTCTTGCTGGCTGCCAACCTGGTCTGGAGCGACCAGCATCGTCTTCTCGCGGAGCGAAGAGGCAAGGCGAAGGTACAGAGCGAGCCTGCGCCGCCATTCATCGTCTGTAATCAGCGAAACAATGCGAGCGCCTGCCGCAGTGAATACCACTTCGCTGAAGGCTCCGCTATCGATCATCACGGGCCGCTGAAGTTCGATGAGTTCCGTGATGGCAGACTCACCGAGATGGTTGACAGCTACACCTACGGGAATGCCGAGCTTCGCGAAGCCGCGAATCTCAGCAAGGCGATTCGCGCCCGAGGCAAAGACCTGGACTCCCTTCGGCAACGACGTGCGGAAGGCCGATACATCGAAGAGCATGTGTGCTCCGGCGGCTAATGAGAGTGAGGATGGACGAGAGCAACAGGGCAAAGCTCATTGCTGGAATTGGGAGAAGTCCCGAGCATCAGGGAATGAGGCCGGAGCCACCGGTTCATGGCCCCTGGTCTTCCCCCAACGCAGATGGAATGCTGCAGTCCGCTCGACTTCAGAGGTTATGCGACAATGGGTTCGTCATCCTCGATGAGTTCCACGTCCCAAGAGTTTCCATCAGGAGACTGCTGCCGGAACCGAATCTCGCGCACCCGCGCTTCTTTGGCATATTGGCGTGCGTCCCACGTGAGAGCCTCCTGGAGGAGTCCCAGCAATGCCGCTCGCGCACCACGGAAGTAAAGGTCTGCTTTGCGCTCTACTTCACCCTGATAACGCTCTCGTTGCGTCTCCCAGCTATCGGCCGTCCTGTCCTCCGAGGACTGGAAGGTAGCCCAAAGGAGGAAACCGGTGACATCGAAGGGGCCTTCAAGCTTGTCGTTGTCCCAGGGGCTGGCCTTTAGGGCGACGAAGACCGGCTGTTCGTCGTCCCAGTCGATCTCGTCCCCGTCCACCACATGAATGCTGGACGGAAAACGAAGGATCGAGTCACTCTGGCCTGACTGTTTCGCGGTAACGACGATCTCAATCGCATCCGGTCGAGGCAGCGAGCGCCTGGCCCACTCCGGATAAGGGGTTCCGTCGATCATCACCGAACAGTCCGTCAGCTGAGGCAGAGCGTCGTACCAGGAGTACCCCTCGAACTTGCCTTCCTCCTGATAGAACCGGTACGGCGGCGAGGGCGGGCTCTGGAGGGCCCCTTCAAAGCTGTGCTTGTTCGGAAGTTCGATAGCGACGATGCACACATCCGAGACGCTTGTTAGGAGATGCGTCTTTACTGGGGCAAAGAAGGGGTCGAGGTAGTCATCGGCCGCCGGCGCATGCCAGGTGCGGAGCAGAGGCGCTGCCTCCGGGAGCATAACCCCCATCGCCTGAGCTTCCTTCCATTTTGTGAACGACAGAGCATGGCGTTCCTGCGACTGGAAGAAACGGTAGACAGCGGCGCGCACCTTGAGATGAAACTCCTGTAGGCGTTCATCCTGGACGATCGAGCGACGATCGGGGAGCTGGAGCTTGACCCGGCCGGTTTCGAGGACATTGAAACGGGCATGGAGCTGTCCCCGGGACCAGCCGTCGCGCTGATCGAAGCTCAGCAAACCCGAAGTGGAGTCAAAGGAATTGCGAATGCAAAGTCCATGGAAGTTCCAGTTGTCGTCCTTCATCCCGTAATTCCAGTGGAAGTGAGAGGCGAAGCCCACTTCAATTCCGTCGATCACCTCGCGGTGAATGGATCCTTAGAGGAAATCATGTTGGGTCACTTCCTCGCTATTCACAATCACCTGCAAGGAACCGAACCGGCTGACCCTCTTTACGGATTCGATAAGTTGGCCCGTTGCCGCAGGTCTCGTGAATATGATCTTTGTTCCACGAACCTCTTCCTCCGATGGAACGACCAAAGCGTCCTGAGTGCCGAGGAATACCTCGCGGGTGATCAGGACCGAACGTGTTCCGCTGATGACGACCACGTCCGAGTGGCACAGGGAGAAGAAACCCATTCCCGCAGGGTCTTCCAATTGATGAATCTCAGCGTTCCAATCGGAGCCGCCCAGGGTCAGCAGGCTCTGGAAGTCTTCGATTCCACTTCCGTTGTCCTGAATCACAATGCGTGAGCCTCTGTCGTCTCCGGTAAGTTGCTCGATCACGATTTCAACGACCGTAGCGCCTGCCCTCCGCGCGTTTTGCAGAAGTTCGACAAAGACCCCGTCGTCGTCGTTCCGAAACAGGCGGTCGGCCTTTGAAAGGATGCTTGGGCTGATGGATGCGTGAATAACAGACATGAATTGACCTCGAGGGGGGAAGTTGTTTTTTCTGCGAGCGAGATACAAGTCCGCCACCGCGCAAGGCGGTTGTGGGACTTTATGGAGAAGAGCGAGAGCGGACGACTGGGGAATAACCGCGCAAGACGGTAAACTTGCTTCATGAAGGCTGGGGCTACACTTTTCGCACAGAAGATCAATCATGGTCAGTCCGAGATCTGGCTCGCGACAGACGACGAGGTACTCACCGAACGACACAAAATCGCTACGAACGAGGTCATCAATGTGACGCGCCGCCACCTCACGCCCGACGCATTCAAGGCGTTCTATACGGACCATCACAGCGCGGTAGGGCACACTGCAGCGCTGACTGCGCCGAACCTCGAGGAGATCCTCAGCGAGTTGCGCTTGAAACCCCTCGGATAAGACATCACAAAGTAGGGCTCGGCCATGCGCGATATTCATCCATTCCCCTGATTGGGCAGAGGGGAAGGATGTGGATTTCGACAGGGTAGGGCAGGAGTATAGTGGTTGCACCGAGGAGGGAACTGTGGATGAATTACATCTTTCCAGCCGCACTCCTGTTAGTACTTAGTGCAGTTGTGTGCTTCTATCGTGTCGATAGTAAGACTCTCGAAGCTCTGGGCGTTCGCCTGCCGGCTGTGTTGATCGGCACTGCACGTATCGTTGCCGTAGCTCTGGGTAGTCTTGGAGGCGGTGCTGCCCGCCGCAGGATTTCGCTCCACGAAGAGAGCAGCGCTCAACGCTAGATCAATGGTTCTTGAAGTCCACAGCTGCGGATACCTCGAAGCGCTGAACGTCTCTTTCGGCACATTTGCCGTCGCCTGGCGGGAACCATAAGTTGGCCGCTTGGCCAACTTATGGTTCATGTTTCACTCCTCGTAGCAGTCTCATGCGTCCAGCCGCATCGGCATGACCACATAGCACTGATCGAAGTCCGAGCTCATACGTTCCGGCTTGATCATGGCTGCCGTCTTTGAGTCTTTGAGAGACAGGCGAACCTCGCCCTCCGCGCCGATGGTCTTCAGGAACTCAACGAGATAGTTTCCGTTGAAGGCGATGGTGACTGGCGAGAAGGCGTAGATGACGGGCAGGGTCTCCTCCGACTCGCCGCGATCCTTGGACGATGCGGTGATGGTCATCGCGTTTGCCGAGAGGTGCAGCTTCACGCCGCTCGAGCGCTCCTCCGCAAACTCCAGAACTCGCTGCACCGAGGTAATAAGGTCCACGGCGCGCACGATGGTGAAGTTCGTGTTGTCCCGCGGAAGGATGAGTTCGTATTGGGGAAACTGGCCGACAAGCTTACGCGCGGTCAGTTGGCGTGTACCGATCCGAAAGTAGAGGTTCGCCTCATCCTGGCTGAATTCGATCGACTCCTCTTTGCTGGAGTTGAGCAGGGCGAGTAGGTCAGTCATGCACTCCTTCGGCAGGAGCGACTTCAGGGTTCCTTCGAAGAGAACATCCTCTTCCAGCACCTCGACGTGGGACAGGCGATTGCCATCTGTAGCGACCATTGCCATCCGGTCGACATGCAGGACGAACAAAGCTGCGTTGAAGAGGAACCGAGCCTCCGTGTTG
>JAATFH010000017.1 GCA_015655315.1 Terriglobales bacterium | reverse complement strand
TCTGGGGCGAGTGGTTTCCGAAATACGATCCGCTGCTCAACGACTCCATTACCGGGCCGGTGGAGGAGTTTCGCTCGCTGGACGGTGCGCTTGGCTACGGCGATGCCAAGCCGGGTCAGCCTTTTGTGAAGGTGGGAGTCGGTGTTCTGCGCAAGATCGACGATTCACCTTATAAGTTTGGAACGTTCTATCCACTTGTAGATACGGGCAAGTGGAAGGTCCACAAGAGCAAGCGGTCCATCACTTTTGAACAGACGTTGAAGTCGCCGATTGGCTATGCCTACGTCTACACGAAGACACTGGAACTTGATCCGCATGGCGCGGTTATCTCGCTGAAGCATCGGCTGAAAAATGTCGGGACGAAGACCATCCTCACGGATGTCTACGACCATGATTTTTTCATGTTCGATGGAAAGCCGACCGGTCCCGGAATGAGTGTGCGGTTTCCGTTTGCGCCAGTAGTGAACGCTTCGCCGGATACGTCGTTCGATCCGTCCATGGCAAAGGTCGAGGGCAACTCGATTGTCTATCTGAAGGAGCTGCAGCCGCACCAGACGGTGGCGGGCTATATCACAGGCTATTCGGACAAGGCTTCGGATTATGACATCACGGTCGAGGATCAGAACGCGGGAGTTGGAATCCAGCAGACATCCGATTCTGCGATTGCGAAGTTTTACCTGTGGTCGATTCGGACCACGATCTCGCCGGAGGCATACATTCATTTGAAGGTGGAGCCGCAGCAGGCGCAGGAGTGGACGATTCACTATCGCTTGTTTGCGCGCTAGGGTTGATCGCTGTTTAGGTGGATGCAGTTAGTGGAGAAGCTATTGGCACAATCCATTGAGTTGTCATCCTGAGCGTAGCGAAGGATCTGTTTTCTTAACCTCTCCGGGGTCACAGGTAAAGTCAGAAGTGTGTTAATTTTGCTCGCAAATAGCTTCCTGCGAAAGACAGAAAAAGCAGATCCTTCGCTACGCTCAGGATGACAACTCTTCTCAACAGAAGACCGAAGCAGTTAGGTCAAGCCATACCAACAAACAAATATAGGTTGGTATGGCTTGAGGTTAGACATTCATTTTGATTAGCCAACGCGGTTGCGTGCTCTCCACAGCGCCCCAATGACCGGATCGACGGCTTCCGGCAAAATGGCGACCGTCGGCAGGGCGCGGCGAATGGTCTCCATCATGCTCTCGCGCACAAAGCCCACGCCCTTCAAAATGCCGCCCACATAGGCGATTCCCGGAAGAGGTGCATCGGGTTCGAAAACTCGCAGCCTGCAGACGGCGTGCACGGCATTTTCGCCGAGCATCTGGCCACCGAGTTGGAGAACCTCGAATGCCACTGCGTCGCCTGCCTCGGCACACTCCACGATCAGCGGCGCCAGCAGTGAGAAGTCGGGTAGCGGAGTTTCATTGCCGATGTTGGTCACGTCTCCCAGCGTAGCCGCCGACCAGAATCGTTTTACTTTTTCGAGGATCATGGTTGGCTGCTGGAAGTCGTACGCTCGCAGCGCTCTTCTGAGACCTTCATGGCCGATCCAGTAGCCGGAGCCTTCGTCACCGAGGGCAGGGCCCCATCCGCCCACGTTGAAGGTTTCTCCGGTGCTGGTGCGGCCGAGAATATTGGAGCCGGTGCCGCCAATGACGAGCACACCTGCCTGTCCAGGAAAGGCTGCGTCGAGCGCGGTGGTCTCATCTCCGCAGACGAGAATCTCACCACCCGCATAGCGCGAGATGATCTGCTGCATCCACTCGTTCGTCTGCGGAAGGCGCACGCCCGCCGTGCCTACACAGGAGACGGCGACCTGCTTCAGATCGACGCCGCTCTGGCTGGCGATCTCTTCAAGCAGTGCGCGCATGTTGGCTTCGGCCTGCGCGGCGGAGACGCGCAGCGGCTTGATGCTGCCATTTTGTGTACGGGCAAGGATGCGGGTTTCGTCGGCGAGAGCGCAGTCGGTCTTGGTGCCGCCTGCGTCGAATCCAAGATAAAGGGCCATTCCGTTACTTTACTTTCTATTGTTTTTATTCGCGGGCTGCGTCGGTGAGTGCGGTCGAGAGAATGTTGAGAGTGCCATCCGTAGGCGGTGCCTGCAGTTGAAGAATCTTCGCGATGAATGGATAGACATTCACGTTCTCGAAGGGCTTGAGAGAGACGCCAGGGCGTATGTCCGGTCCGGCGGCGAAGAAAATTGCTTTCATTTCGGGTAAATCCCGAGGGTCATAGCCGTGAACACCGGTATTGGGCGCGTTGTCCTTCTCGTCCGCTGAAGGAGCGTGTGCGCGGATCGCGTACGGGCCTTTGGGGACTACGATGGGATCTCCCGCGCGAGGATTGCTGTTGTAGTGCAGCCATGCGGGCATCTGCGCGCGGCGATAGACGACGAAGCTTGCGTCTGCCGCCTTCAGCTTCTGATAGGCCTTGGCCACGTCGGCTTCGGACTTTCCATAAAGCAGGGAACCGACGGTGATGAAGTTGGAAAGATCGGTGTATTGATCGAGGTTGATCCACGGGCCTTCTTCGCGGGCCATGCCGTGATCGCTCACGACAACCAGGTCAATGGGCATATGTAATGCGTCGAGGCTGGTATGCAACTTCCCGATGAGGGCGTCAACATGCTTGACGGCTTCGGCGACCTGCGGGCTGGCGGGGCCGTAGTTATGTCCGGCGTGATCCACGTTCGAATAGTAGAGAGTGATGAGGTGCGGGCGCTTTTCTTCGGGCAGCTTGAGCCATGCGAGCACCTGATCGATGCGTTGGTCGTCAGGATATTTGTCATCGAAATGCAGATAGTAGCTGGGGCGGACTTTTTGAATCGCCGCCTCCGATCCTGGCCAGAAGAAGCAGGCGGAGCGCATGCCCTGTTGTTCGGCCAGCACCCAGAGCGGCGTGCCTCCATACCAGGTGCCATCACTGTTCGTTTTTGGGTCATTGTAGGAATAGCGTTCTTTGCGCTGCTCGTCGTAGAAGCTCATGGCCACGATGCCGTGATGCTCGGGATAGAGTCCGGTAACCAACGTGTAGTGGTTAGGAAAAGTGATGGAAGGATAAGACGGAATCATGCCATCCGGAGCGCTGGCGCCCTGCTTTGCGAGTTCCAGCAGATGCGTCGCGCCATACTTCTTCGCATAGTCGTAGCGGAAGCCGTCGAGCGACACCATGACCACATAATGTTTCTGTTCCTGAACGAGTGCATTCGGGCCATTGTCGACCGTGATAACCGAAACGGTCTGCGGCGCTTGTCCAAAAGCGAACACGCCGCAGAGAAAAATCGTCGACAGGAAAAAGTGGATGCGGGTGAGCATGAATTTGTCCCTCGAACAGATTACTTGATCCTCTGCCACGATGGAGCGGCGAGAGACAGCTCAACCTGCGCATAGATATCCAGAGATAAAGTGCGGGCGCGCTGCTAACAAATCGCTGCTGTGGAGCGTCGTTTTCATCTGGTATCATCTCGCCACTATTGCATCTCCGTTATTTTTGGAGGCTATGCCCGCATATGTATCAACGACGGATCATTCTCTTAGGAGTTTTTGCCGCTGTGTTCTCACTCGCCGCTTCTGCGGCTGAGGTCCCGTCAAAATTGAAAGTTCCCGAAATCAAATACGAAACATACACTATGCCGAATGGCCTTCAGGTCATCCTTACGGAAGATCACCGGTTGCCTATCGTCGGCATCGATCTCTGGTATCACGTTGGCCCGGTGAAAGAGCGGGCGGGCCGCACCGGCTTTGCGCACCTTTTTGAGCACATGATGTTCGAAGGGTCCAGGCACGTCGGCGAAAAGGCACACTTCAAATATCTGGAAGGCGCGGGTGCAACGGATATTAACGGGACCACGGATTTCGACCGCACCAACTACTTTGAAACGCTGCCCTCAAATCAGCTGGAACTGGCGCTCTGGCTGGAAAGCGACCGTATGGGCTTCCTGCTCGATACTCTGGATCGGGAGAAGCTTACGAATCAGCGCGATGTAGTGCGCAATGAGCGGCGGCAGAGCATTGAGAACCAGCCGTATGGTCTGGTGGATGAAGCGCTGGTGCAGGCGCTGTTTCCCAAGGACCATCCCTATCATGCCGATGTGATCGGGTCGCATGCGGATGTCGAAGCGGCAAGGCTCGAAGATGTCCGGCAATTCTTTAAACAATATTACGCGCCCAATAACGCCACGATTGCGATTGCGGGAGATATCGACAAGGCGAAGACCAGAACGCTGCTTGAGAAATATTTCGGAGCGATTCCGAAAGGTCCGGATGTGCCGAAGGTCGATGTGACGACGCCCAGCATCACCTCGGAAAAGCGCATTACGGTTACGGACACGGTTCAGCTGCCCAAAGTAGAGTTGGCATGGCTTACACCGCAGGCATTCACCCCCGGCGACGCGGAAGCGGACTTTGCCGCTCGCATCCTGGGTGGAGGCAAGGCGAGCAGACTCTATCGCAAACTGGTGTATGAGCAGCAGATTGCGCAATCGACGGAATGCTACAACCAGTCGGAGGCGTTGCGGTCGTGGACCACGTGCGAGCTTGTGGCGCGGCCCAAGGTGACAGCCGAGCAACTGGAAAAGGCCGCCAACGATGTGATCAATGAGTTTCTGCAGACCGGGCCGACGCAGGCTGAAATCGAGCGCGCGCGCAACACGACCGAGTCGCGGAAGATTCGCGGTTTGCAACGTGTCGGTGGTTTCGGAGGTGTCGCGGATACGCTGAACTATTACAACCAGTACACGGGCGACCCCGGATATCTGCCGAAAGATATCGCTCGCTACGATGCAATCACAGTTGCGAGCGTGCAGAAGTTCGCGCAGGCGAATCTGGCGCAGAGCCAGCGGGTGACGGTGTACGGCATCCCCGGCAAGAAGGTGGTCGACGATGTGCCGCGCAGTCCTGCCGATACGGATGCGAGTGTAAAGATACAGCCGGAATATTCTGCCGAGTTCGACCAGGCACAGGCATGGCGGAAGAATGCTCCGCAACCGGGACCGCAGCCGAAGCTCTCGCTTCCTGAACCGTTGACCTTCACGCTGGCGAACGGCCTCAAGGTCTATCTGGTGGAATCGCACAGCCTGCCGGTGATGAGCGCTTCGCTTGTGGTGCTGGGTGGCAGTGAGGCGGACTCGCCGAAAAAGCCTGGCGTCGCTGGATTCACAGCAGCCATGTTGACGGAGGGCACGGCCAACCGCACGGCTCCGCAGATTGCGGATGACACCGATCAGATTGGTGCGACTCTTGGTAAAGATGCAAGCAATGACAATGCCTCGGTGCGGGTGAGCGCGTTGAGCAATGTCACGGATTCGGCAATGGATCTCTTAGCCGACGTAAGCCTGCATCCCTCATTCAGCGATAAGGAGATCGACCGCGTTCGGAGACAGCGGTTAACGTCTCTGCTGCAGATGAAAGACGAGCCGGGGCAGGTCGCGTTTTCCGTTGCGGCGCGCGCGCTTTATGGCGCGGACAGCTCTTACGGCTATCTCAGCATTGGCACCGAACCCGCCATTCAAGCGACCACACGCGAGGACCTTGTCAGCTTCTGGCAGCAACACTATGCCCCGGCAAATTCCGCGCTGGTCTTCGCCGGCGATCTGACAGAAAAGCAGGCGAGGGAGCTGGCGGAGAAATATTTCGGAAGCTGGTCGTCGAAGGGAAGTCCTTCGCAGCCGCCAGCCACGCCGGCTCCTCCGACACGCCAAGTGATCCTGGTAAATATGCCGGGCGCGCCGCAAACGGCGATCTGGGCGGCAGGAATCGGCGTGCCGCGATCCAGTCCCGATTACGCGCCTCTCAGCGTGGTCAATACGATGCTTGGCGGATCTTTTTCAAGCCGTATCAACATGAACCTGCGCGAGGAGCACGGATACACCTATGGCGCATTCAGCACATTTCGATTCATGCGCGGCAGCGGTCCATTTCTTGCCGGGGCTTCTGTGCGCGCCGATGTAACCGGGCCAGCGGTGCATGAGTTGTTTTCTGAACTCGACCGTATCCGAACCACTCCGCTGACACCTGACGAGTTGAAACGATCGAAGGATTTCCTGATGCGTTCACTTCCGGGTGATTTTGAGACGGCAGAGCAGACCGCGGGCAGGATGTCCGGCATCTTCACGTACCAGTTGCCGCTCGACTACTACCGTAGATATCCAGCAGACATTGATGCAGTCACCTCTGAGCAGGCTGCGAGCGTGGCGCTGAAGTACATCCATCCCGAGAATATGGTTCTTATCGCTGTCGGCGATAAGAGCAAAATCGAACCTGAAATCGAGAAGCTGAACCTTGGGCCGATCGAGGATTGGAATACCGACATCGAGCCCGTGAAGAAGTAAGACTAGCGAAGGCCTGCCTGCATGACGGGCCTTAGTGTCTCACTTCTTCACTGATGGAGCAGCAGAACGGTGACGCATATGGCTAAACCCGCTATGCCGAATCCCATGCCGAGATACCAGTAGACGCGTTGCCGCGTCAGCAAGGTAATGGACGTGACGACGAGCCCGATCTCCAGAAGCGCCTCGCCAAGATCGAAACGGTTCGCCTTTCGCTCCGCCCGTCTTACTTCAGATTCGTATTCGTGAGCCTTGTCTTCTTCCTGCTGTAAATCGCTGGACCATTTCGCTGCGTGAGCTCTGTAGCTATCCTGCAACTTCTTCGCATTCTCGTCATGCGCGGCCAACACGGAGAGCATCTCGGACGTCAACTGTGTTTCATTCAGGCGGATCTTTTTTGCCTGGTATTCGTTCCATTGGTCACTGGCACGGGCCTGCGCCAGAATAGCTTCTGTATGCGTGCGATGGCCGAGCACGGTAGAGATAGCTACCAGCACAGCGAGCACGCTCATGGTGAAACTTACGGGGCGAAGGCTGGGATTTTTTGATGCCTGTTCGTGTTCTTCCTGCAATTCCTGTGCTTCATTCGGTTCCATGGCTGGGGATATTCCGTCTCGTTGTTCGATCTTTAGGTGTGGGGTTCGGTGCTGAAGATGGGCTGGGGATTGTCGGCGCGTCTGCTTATTTTAGACGCATGAACGTGCAGATAACAGCGGGCGAAAGCCATTGCCTGCTGCTCCGTGATTTCGCCACGACCAATGTGCCGTCAATGCGGAAGACTGACAGCATAGAGATACCATGCCGCATGCGGTAGCCATTGTTCCGCCCAGCGCCAGTCATCATCTTTTCCAGTAACTGCGTAGCCCTCGTTGAAGGCAATTCCATCTTCGCTATCCGAGGCGGCGGTGACCCCGTTGATGATGGAGCCAGGTGCGTTCGTGTATTTATAGGAACGGAAAAACATGTACGGAACATTTCCGTGACCGCTTCCGATAAGCATGCTCGAGTCGAAAGGGTTGCGGCCCAATACCCAATGCAATTGATCCCATGCATAGGCTTCCAAACGCGCCTGGAAACTGGGATCGGAGGCGAAGAGAGGTGCGGCCATGCGGGCTGCAGCCGCGAGTGAGGCCAGGCGCGCATTTTCACCCTGCCACCACGGAGCTGCTTCCGTGTCATGGGGAAAGAAAAACGCAGTGCGCACCTTACCATCGCCCATGCGTACGAGCTGCCGCGCATATCCAAATGGGTTGTTGACTTCGGCTGTTGTGGCCAGCTCGAAACGCAAGGATCGCTCAACGGCTGCGCGCACCTGGTCCTGCTGCGGAGCGGCGGCGATCTCCCTGTATTCGAGAAGGCTGACGACGGGCAGGCCCGCGTCAGACGGGTGAAAGAAGGGACGCCTGGCATCGTCGGCGCGCCAGTAGTCACGAAATGCGTTATCCGTCGTGAGTCGCGCCATCAATTGGCTGGCGCGTTTGTCTGCGGCATCGCGATAGACCTGCTTTTTCGTTGCCTTGTACAACTCTGTCGCGGCCATGAGCGCGCAGTAATCGTCGAGAATGTTTTCCTTTCCATCGTTGAGCAACTCGACGTTATGCGCGTCCAGAAATTGGAACGCCTCTTCAGCAGTCTGGATGTAGGTGGCGCGTGGGAAGTCTCCCTGCTCCGGCATGGTAGCGGCGAGCGCGAGGGCTGCGATGGCCATGCCTGCTCCGGAACGAAAGCCAGCTTCATAGGCATGCTGGCCCTGCGCGGCTCCAATGTGCTCCGTGGAGTCGGAGGTGCTTTTCTTAATCTGTGTGCGCCAGTTGGGATTGCCGATAGCGCGATCCTGCGGCAGCTTATCTTTTCCGGGGCCAGAGATCGATTCGTAAAAGGAACCGCCGGGCCGTTTGATGCGAACCAGGTAGTCGGCTCCGAACAGACCCTCATCGAGCAGGCGGCGTTTGTACTCGCTGAAGTTGTCGTCGTGGCGTGCATCAAGAACCTGATAGCTCTTCAGCAGGGACCATGCAACGAGCGGCACTTGTTGCGGATTGAAATACGAAGTGGGATTTTGATGCGAGAGGTGAATCCCGTAATCACCGGTCGCGTCGTACCAGCCTCCATGCGCGTCGACGAATCCTTTTTCGCCATCGGGCAGCGGCAGATGGCTGTCGGCGCGATCGATGAGACCGCTCGATCGCTGTCCCTTGAAGTAATAGACCACATTGGAGAGCGTGCTGCGTTCGAGAAGATCGTCATTAATTTCAAACGGGCAGGATCGTACCGTACCAGCGTCTGTGCCTATCTCGATTGCATAGTGACCGGTCTTCTGCCACGTGGAAAAATCCGCTGTCCAATAGGTCCACTTCCCCCATGCGTCCACGGGGCCGGAGGGCTGCAGCGCGGCATGAAAAACAGCTTTGCCCGTATCGGTGTCGATGAGCGTGAACTGCTGCAGATGGTCCGCTTTCGTGCCTTCTATCACAGCCTGCTTTGGCGCCAGCGTGTCATAGCCCACATGGTCCACCAGAACCTGTACCTGTGCCCATGAAACAGAAGCCAGGAAGACAGGCAGGCAAGCGGCAAAGAGGTGCTTGGAAGTGTGTATGATTTCCCCAGTCCTTTTGGAGCAGTTTTTGCGAATATAAACCATTTTTGTGCCGCCTGCGCTGTGTTGCAGCGATGCTGAATTCATAGGAGATTGAATTGAAGGAACAGATTCTGCCACAGTCCATGCCTGGTTATCCGGATCAGCATTTTTCTCTTCCTTCATGCAAGCACCTTTGCATTCTGTGGATGATGTTCTTCATCGTGAGCTTTCTGCCCTTGTTTGCCGAAACGGCGAATGCCGGGCCGCAGCCGGTGATTGTCGCGTACGTTTTTCCGCAGACCGCGCTGCTTCAGCCCGGCGAAATCGCCGCCCGCAAACTGACGCGCATCAATTTCGCCTTTGCTCTCATTCAGGACGGAAAGATTGTTACCGAAGACCCAGCGGACCCAGCCAATCTGGCATACCTCGTTGCGCTTAAGAAAGAGAATCCGTCGCTTTCCGTTTTGATTTCGGTGGGCGGTTGGCTTGGGTCTAAAAATTTTTCGGATATGGTTCTCACGTCCGCAAGCCGTAAGGTTTTTATCAAGAGCGTGCTTGAGTTCATCGAACGCTATCAACTCGATGGCCTCGATATCGACTGGGAATACCCCGGCATGGTTGGCGCGGGGAATAAGTTTCGTCCCGAAGACAAGCAGAATTACACGCTGGTATTTGCCGAGTTGCGCAAAGAGTTCGATCGAGAAGAGAAGAAACTGCACCGGCAGCTTTTTCTGACTACCGCGACCGGTACTTCGAGCGAATTTCTGGAACATACCGAGATGGGCAAGGTGCAGAAGTATGTCGATACGGTCAATGTGATGGCCTATGACTACTATGAGCCGGAAACCGATGCGATCACTGGAAATCACGCGCCGCTTTTTACCGATCCGGCGGATCCCAGGAAAGTTTCTGCCGATAAATCTGTACAGGATTACGAGCAGGCTGGCGTGCCGGCGGCGAAGATCGTACTGGGCGTACCGTTTTATGGGCATGTCTGGGGTCAGGTGCCGGACACCAATCACGGCCTGTTCCAACCGGGGAAGCCGGTGCCGAATGCCTTTGCCGGATACGGAAATATTGCAGCAAGCATGTTGAACCATGGCTACTCGCGCTACTGGGATGCAGCGGCTTCGGTGCCGTATCTCTATAACGCGGAGCAGAAAATTTTTGTCTCGTACGATGACCCGGAATCGCTCGCGCTCAAGTGCAAATATGTTACCGATCACGGTCTCGCGGGCATCATGTTCTGGGAATATAAAAGCGATCCGTCAGGAAAGCTGCTCGATAGTATCGACGCAGGACTTCATCACGATTCATCTCACTGACGATTTCCCAGCCACAGGATTGCATTTTCCATCAACTGGTTCTGCGTTGGGCTGGTGAAGATTTTGTCGCCGTGCCCCATGTTCATGTAGAGCATACGATAGCGTGTGTTCGTCCATACGACGGGAAGGTCGCCTCCCGTCAATGCGTCTTTTAGGCCAAGCGGATAGTTGGCGGGATCGAGCGTCAGCAATACTTTCACATCTTTATTGAGGCGCGGACTGGGTTTCCAGATATACCACTCGTTCGCGGGCGAGATGAACTGAGCCGGAAGCCCTTTGGTTACGGGATGCGATGGGTCGTCCACGATGAGCGCTGCCGGAAGTGGCGGCCAGTTGTTGCCGTAAAACACGCCGCCGCCGAGGAAATCGACATACCAGGGCCAATGCGTGTCCTTGTCGTTGTAGGCCGATACGTGAAAGCCAAGCCAGCCGCCTCCGTTGGTCATGTACTTCTCGAAAGCGGCGCGTTGTTCCGGCGTATGCGGAAAATCATTCAGCCACAGAATGACCTGATACTGCGCGAGCGAGGCTTTTGTCAGGTCATCCCACTGCGTGGTCGATTCGAAGGTGAAATGATCTTTTTCCGCGTGCTCCGCAAAGAACTGAATGGCCTGTTTCGCGAAATCGACATGGTCGGATTCCACATTGGTCGAATAGAGGGCGAGAACCCGGAATGGCTGATTTTGTGCGAGGCCGATGTTGGGCAAAAGCGCCAGGAATGTGACGATGACGAAAACAGATCGACGGATCATTGGTTGGCCGCCCACAGGATGGAATTATGAAAAAGTGTGGCGAAGGCGCTGTTGTCGAAGAGTTCCGGGTGATGCCCCATGAAGATATAGATATTTCTTGCCTTGACGTGTTCGTTCGTCCAGACGACCGGATGATCGCCCATGGTGATGGATCGCGGAGGCGTGTAGGTCTTCTCATCAACGCTGGCCAGCACGTGAACGTTCGGTCTTGGGGACTTGTCGTAGGTGTACCACTCTTCGTTCTCGATCTGAAATGAGGAGCCGAGACCTTTCATCGCCGGATGATTTGGGTCTTCGACGGTGACTTTACCCGTCGCGAAATCGGGGATGTAGGTCTTGAAGCGGATGCCGCCCATGAAGGTCGAAAACCAGGGCCACATCTGGTAGCCATCGAACTCTCCGAGAAGTGTCGCATGGTGGAAGCCTATCCAGCCGCCCTTCCCCTGCTCGATGTATTTCACAAAGGCCGCCATCGCGGTCGGCGTCCACATGTAGGGCGGGTAGTTGAGTTGGATGAAAAGCTGATAGTGAGAGAGAAACTCATCGTCGATCTTCGCGGTGTCTTCGATGTAGTCAATGGCAACGCCGTCGGCAATCGACTCTTTCTGTAGCCAGATTTTTGCCGCGTCGACGAAAGGCTTGTGGATGCCGCCCTTTTCCGCAATCGCGATGACTCTGAATTTCGGCGAAGGAGTTTGACCCAGAAGGACGCTCGCGCTGGCGAGCATCATGCAGATGACGACCAGCAGATGCTGGAATCGGAATTGCCGTGAGCAGGAATATCGCTGAAGCAGCATCGACCAGTCCTCGCTTTGATTGCGGGCCGCAGACGGCCCTTCATTTTTACCGTTCGCACGGAGTCAGGGCACTGAGACAGGGCCCAGCGAGTTGCAAGGCCTGGTTCCGTGCAAATACTTATTTATCATATATAACAAAGTGTGCCATCTTTATAGAGAAACGGCGGAACCCACGGCGTCCATCCTTCCTCAACGACCGTGCGCGGTGGGTTCGGTTCTATCTCAGTTCGTGAGGTCCATGTGCATCGCTCGCACGCTCGCTCCCAAAGCCTGATGGTGTTTCTTGGCCAGGCTCTCTCCAGATGCGCGCTCGCTGGCGCAGTGCTGTTCTTGGGCGTTGCTTCGTCGCTCTCGGCGGCGCAGGACGTTCCGCCATCCGGTACGCTTCTCAGCAGCCGGGCTATTGTCTATAACCCGTCGAGCCACAAGGTATACGCGGTAGACAAAGCTCATGGCTCGGTCTCTGTCATCAGCCCGTCAAGCGACTCGGTTGCAAAGGTGAAGGTCGGAGACGAGCCAATTGCGATTGCCGTCAATGCTGCGACCGGTCGCGTTTATGTGGTCAATGCAGGTAGCGGCACGGTAAGCGTTCTCGATGGGGCGAAGGATTCGGTTCTGGCGACGGTGGATGTGGGCGAACGGCCTTATGTCGCCGCAGTGAACGAGGCAACCAACAAGATTTACGTATCAAATACTTTCAGCAATGTACTGACGGTCATCGACGGAACCTCCAATACGGTGACGAAGATGAAGATGGGATCGAAAGATGTCATCGCAGTCGATCCAAAGGTGAACAGGGTTTATCTGCTGGGCTACGAAGATACCAACGTCAATGTATTGGATGGAGCGAGCGATGCGCTGACGAAGGTGCCGGTGGGCATGCATCTTTGGAGCATGGCTGTAGATGAACAGCGGCATACGATTTATGTGACGCACGTTGGCAGTGCAACTCTGACGGTGCTGGAAGACAAGGCGCAGACACCGTTGACGATCGCTACGGGCGCGATGCCTTGTGCCGTTGCGGTAAACCCGGTGACAAATACCGTATACGTGGCGAATTACGGCGATGACAGCGTAACGGTCGTCGATGGCGCGAAACATTCTGTCATTGCTACCGTGCATATTGGAAAGCACCCTCAGGCCATCGCTGTCGATACGAAGACGAACCTGATTTACGCCGCGAATACGCACGGCGATAGTGTCAGTGTGATTGACGGGGCAACCCATGCAGTTGTAGCGACCTTGAAGGCGGGGCAGAACCCCTACGCAATTGCGGTCGATTCAGCGTCGGGCAAGGTTTTTGTCGCCAATATGAGCGGAGCGAATTTCACAAAGATCGACGAGCCGAGGCGCCCGGACGCGTACTGAACTGTTCTTGGGTGCCGCCAACGCGGAATCACCGATCTTTGTGATTTGTCGCGGCGGCGGCTTCAGCCTGCTGGCGAAGAGCGTGCACGACAACCCGGAGCATTTCTTCTTCCGGCGCAGGCTTGCCGGTCCAGATCTCGAACTGGCGTGCTCCCTGGTGGACAAACATCTCAACGCCGGTGATGACGGGGATATTCTTTTCGCGGGCCATGCGCAGCAGCGGTGTATCGATAGGGTTATAGACCATATCAAAGACGATGCGCGCGTTGATCTCTTTTGGTTCCAGAATATGGTTCGGCTTGACCCCATGCATCCCTACCGGCGTCGAGTTCAGGATGACATCGAACTGCGTTTTGACCAGCTGGTCGCGCTTGAAGGTCTTGGCCTTTGCCTGCCGGGCAAGTTTCTGGCCGTCTTCCGCTGTGCGGTTGAGGATGAAGACCTCTGCGCCCTTTTCTTTCAGGCCGAATACGGCTGCCCGCGCCGCGCCTCCGGCACCGAGCACCAGAACCTTTGCACCCTTTAATTGCAGCCGGCGTTCCAGCGGACGGACGACCGCAGCCACATCGGTATTAAAGCCGTAGAGCTTGCCGTCCTGCGCCCGGACGACAGTGTTGCAGGCGCCGATCTTCTCGGAAATAGGATCGGTCTTTTCCAGGTGCTCCAGAATATCTTCCTTGAGCGGCATTGTCACCGCGAGTCCGTGGATGGGGACTTCGCGGACGAGGGTCAGCAGGTCGCTTATCTTGGCGGTTTGCAGAGCCAGAAAAACGGCGTTGAC
>JAATFH010000512.1 GCA_015655315.1 Terriglobales bacterium | reverse complement strand
TGCCTGTAGATCGTTGATGACTTGTTGTGACGCGGGCGAGGCCAGCTTCGCCGCTTCCGTGATGGCTTGCTCCAGGCGGGCTACCCGTTCCCGCATGTGCTCGACTTCGTGCAGATAATCCTGGCGCGTGGCTTCCTGAGCGATCTGTGTGAAACGTAGCTGCGCGACCCAGATGAGGTAAGGACGCGTCCATGGTCTCACTCCGGACGGCGGACGCTGGCCTGAGCGCAACAGAAATTTGCTCAACCGATGTCGTGCCCGCATCTGATCCTGCTTGGCTGCTTCGCGAGCACGCACCAGATCCCGCAAGGCCTCGGAACCCTCATCCGGAACCCACACCGCCGTCAGATCTCCCGATCGATAGCAACGTGCCAGCTTCTCAGCATCTCGCCGATCCGTCTTTACTCGATCACCGGCCTTGACCGGTACCAGCGTGGGTGCGACAACCTCGCACTGGATGCCCAGTTCTGCCAGCTGCCAGTAAATGACATAACCCGTCGGTCCTGCCTCATAACAGGCTCGCAACTTCTCTGCTGTGCTGAGCTTCCTGATCAGCTGGCGTATCGATTCGGTGCGGTTCGGAATCGTTCCAAGGCTTCGCACCTCGCCATCTGGCTCGGCATGGACATCCAAACCCAAAAATCGTAGCTTTTCCTTCATGACCGGCTCCCTTCCGCTTGTGGCTCTGAGCTGTGCGTCTTTCTGAACTCACAGCCTAACCCACGGTCAGCGCATCGGTGCCGGTCACTCCATACTGACTGTGGGCGCCAATCCAGAATAAACCTCCAGGGTCAGCGGCCACTTGCCTCCTTCCAAGGACTTATTTCCGGACGCAGTATTTTGGGCTTTACCCCAAACATTCTTGTGCCTGCGTTGGGGAGGTGAAGTTACCCGAACATCCACCGATTCTGCAATTTGTTAGGTGGTTCTATTGACGAGTAAGCTTGAATCGTCCGCGAGAGAGCCATCACTTACATGTCAAGAGCATGAATGGTTTTGCGCGCGAGGGTTGCGAATTGGCAGTGCAGAGGGATAGTTGATGAATTTTCATACGGTGTTTGAAGTTCTCGAACGGGTCGGGTTGAAGCATCTGCGTGATCTTGTCAAGGCAGAGGAGTGGGAAGAGGCCGACTTTCGGCGAGTCCATGAGCAGTTATATGTGGCTCTAATGCCGTCCGCTCTTTCGAACGCAAAGGCAGATGAAGGAGTCCTTGATCCGTTTAGATTCGTTGCCAGTGCTTCGATGCGTGGCGATGCGGGATGTTCTGAACCTTTTTGCAGACACAAAAAGCTAGACTTCCTCGCTCGATATGCGGCGCTGTATGCAACTTCTGTTGTTATTCCAATAGGTCTCCCTTCGCCCGAGCATCTTGACGATTTGTCATTTGTTAAGCCTCGTATTCTCCAAGCGCTCTTTACGTTGCTTAGTGGCAAGGTTCTCATCAACTCCGAGCGACTCGTGCCGACTATCATGCGGACCACGCATCACTGTGAACACGAGATTGATTTCGTAGGGCAGGTCAGGGAAGCGATCTCGGAGTACATGGATTGGGCGGCGACGCACTTCGCCTCGGAATTCACTGTGAGATATCAAAGGCCCGACAAGTCGCCCTCTGGGCTGCCGTCAATCTACATCGATGGTCCCGAAGAATTCCTGGAGCATGGCGCGCTTGTGTATAGGGAGCTCAATGGCAAAGAGCCTAAGCTCTCTGCTCGACGGAAGTATGATTCTGATGGTATGACCGCTATCAGAGGCAAGCAGAAGATTCCGTTTCTGTGGCCTATCTTCGAACAAATCGGTCAGAATAGTTCGTTTTATCTGACGTACAGAATGCATAGAAATGTTCGCTTGCTGACTGACATGCCCGGTGAAGCTATCTTTCTTCGGGATTTGGGCAATGACGCGGAGTTTGTATCGAATTCCTCTGGGCTCCAAGCGCTAGCTCATGCTCTGCCATTGCTGAGTGACATGTCCATTGAAACTCTGCTCAGGATACGCGATGAGGAGAGGGAGGCCTTCGAAGCATATCGTATGAATATATCTGCGATGAGCAAGACCGTGATGAGCCAAGGAATGTCATCGGCAGAGGGGTACGAGTATTTCGCAAGTCAGATCGCTCCGAGTCTGGAGAAGCTGAAGAGGGAGATTGCCCTGGAGCGAAAGAGGCAAAAGACGCGGGTGGCGGCCGGGGTGGCTTCCATAGCAGCAGCAGTAGCCATAGGTGCTTTCGGGGGCCTGCCCGTGATGGCCTCCGTTCCCGCCGCTGCGCTAGGCACGGCAATCGGTGGCAAGCTTTTGACCAAGGCGGTTGAGAGTAGGTGCGAGCACGGCGAAGATCTCCGGCAGAACAATGATCTATTTTTTCTTTTACGTTTGGTTGAAGAGGAACAACTGTGAAGTCTACTGCTGATCGTCTTCTAAGCGAGACTGTCGAAGGTTAAGGCTATTGCGTTAGATACCGGTCCTAGTTATGAGGGCCGGAGTGCTGGGAATTTCTTCGGGCTTGATTCGGGTGATCAAACGGCAACCCGACCAAAATGTCGAGAAGTGACCGAAATGCCTCGCTCATATCCTTCATTGCTTTTGACCATTCGCCGAGAACAAAGATGAACTTCCATACGTCTGCTGTGATGGGAAGGAAAAGTTTTTTGCTCTAGAGGTCTGCGATTTCAAGTGGAGTGCAATCATAGTGCGGCGATCGAGGCAACGAACCCCGCGCTTCTTGTCAGTGAACCGCGCAATATTTTCAATTGACGCCAAATCGCCAACGCGCTCATCGAGCATACACTTGGTAAACAGAGACTACTCATCGGTATGAATGTCCGTCTCAAGAGAAACCCTTTGCTGATAACCTGGACGAGGCATAGTTGGGCACTACCCTTGATGCTTATCGAACGATGACATCACGTCCCGTCCATATTTATTTCACGACACTTCGCGTTGAAGTGCCAGTACATAGAACTCCGCAGCTGAAGCCTCAATTTGTTTTATCAAACGGCGGCTTTGAACAATTTCTCGTTTGCGGTGCCATCCAATCTCGAAATAAACAGAGAAGTCGAGTTGCTGCATGTGGGCCAGCTCGGAAGATACCATCGTGCGCATCTGGTCGAAGGTATTCTCGTTGATCCCTGGAGCAATTTGTCCGTCCAATCCGCGAAGGCGATCCTTTGCCGACTGAATGCGAAAAAGAACAGTCTTTAAGGCATCGCTGGTTCGAGTGGGCCACAGTTGATCAAAGATGAACCACATCACCACAACCCCTAAAGCAATTCCCGCGATGCGATCCCGGGCAGGGGAGAGTGAAGTCGTCGCGCTGAATCCCGGAAGTACGGTAAGGAAAAATGCAAATCCGATTTGTACTCCGACATAGCTGATTCTGGGAGAGCGCAGCACCCATCCTGAAAGCAGTGCAACGGGAGCCACAATCAGCGTTAGAGCAGTGATGGAGTCCGTATTCGGATATAACAAACTTACAGTCGCAATGCCGAGTGCTCCACCTATCGCCGCCCCTAGAATGCGATACAGTTGCTTCTGCTTCATTGCGCCGGTTGAACTCAGTCCTGTGAAGAGGACTGTGACGACACAGGTAAAGATACCCGGCCAGGCGACAGCGTTATAGATGATGTAGCAGATAGTTGCGGCGAGAGTGAGCTTCAGTGCGTGAAGCGTCACATTCGGAGATTCAAAGACTCCCGGCAGGAAGACACTACTCGCGGCTGTATTTCGCTGCCCCGAAGAGCGACGGATACTTGCCCCGTGGATCGGGAGTTGCATTTCCCTGTACTGCTGCAACTCCAGGTAGATTTCCCATAACGAAGAAGGCATCGGAGGAGTCGTAGTTTGCGTCGGTGCCATATCATCCACCGTTAGCAAGCTATCGCAAAGCGCAGCGATCTTCTGATAGGCATCCCGGTGATCCTGTCGTGCTGGACCGGTTGACGTAGAAAACCCCAATAGAGCGCTCTTGCCGAGAACGCGCGTCAATAGACCAATTCGATAGTGAATGCCGAGCGGCACCCGCTTTTGGTATTCGTCGTGGATCTGATCGTATAGTGCATTCAGGTAGACATCCCCTGCATTCGCATACCTGATCAGGTCATGGTGAACGGTCTTCAGCGCCTCATTCCGGGAAGTAGATTGCGCATCCGCCAGCTTGTGAAAGAACGACGCAAGACAGGCGAGACGCTTTCGCATCTCCTGCCGTAGTACCTCATCAGGATTGCGGGTTGCGAAAGCGTAGTCGACAACAACTGCGCACAATACAACGAGAGATAGAGACGCAAGGTTGTACAGCGAAGATGTGACGATTGCATTCGAGGTACGATGGGCGTCCCACGCTGCTACATCCAGTGACCCGTAAAACCCGAAGATGGACCAGAACAGCGGAAACCGTGTCGCAGCCGTGCCGAAAGCAGCGGTGAAGAGCACGATGATAAATCCAAGAAAACGTGCAAAATCGGTCCCGTCAGTGAATTGCACCCACAGAAATGTTGCGGCGCAAGCGGCCGCGGCACTTAAGACGATTTGAATTCCCGAACGAAGTGTGACCCCAGGATGGTCCCTTTGCAGCAAAAATAAGAGGGCAAGAGCCAATGCAATTCCCGGAACACGGAGCGTCATGCAGAGAACTACGGCCAGAACGACGCCGATCATGTCTCGCAGGCTACCCGCGAAGCGACCGGGAGACGGGGACAACTCCGGCCAAATGATGGAACTGAGCTGATTTTGTTTTGGGTAGGCTGGCATAACTTGTCACCGCACCACAGTGATGGCCGTCGCGCCAATTCTGAACATCTCCGGATCCGGATTTGTCACCCTGATACGCACCGGAAAGCGCGCCGAAAGATGAACCAAGTTCAGGGTTCTGTCTACCGAGGGGAACCCATCCGCCGAGCCGCCATCTTCTGGAAAAACTGCTGTGCCTACGCTATCGACGACTCCCTCGAACTTTTTATTGGGATGTTCCATCAGAAATACCTCGACGTGCATACCAGGATGGATATGTTTCAACTTAGACTCCCGATAGCTCGCCAAGACCCACCATGTTGTCGTATCGATCAAGGTGAATATGGGAGTACCCGGATGAGCATATGCACCTTCCGAGATATTCATGTTGGTCACGTAGCCATCGAAGGGAGCTCGGACCTCGCACCACTCCAAATTCAACTGTGCCTGCTCGACCTTCACTTGCCGACTCGGGCGCTGCGCGGTCAACGTCTCCAGGGTGTCGACGGTATGCTGGGCCTCTCCTAGTTTCGATTGCGACGCCTGTAGATTTGCCTGTGCTGACTGCTTGGCGGAGAGGGCTACGGAACGTTGCGCCTGAGCCTGCAAAAGCTGGGAGGCCGCTTCGTGAGATCCTTCCTGTGCGACACGCAAAGCAGTCTGGGCCTGATCCACCTGCTGCGTGGTCACATAGTGTTTCGTAAGAAGGGGAGCAATGCGGTTGTAGTCATTTTGGGCGAACTTCAGTTGAGCGTCGGCAGCGGTCTGAGCGGCAGCGGCTCGCTCGACGGCCGCAGAGGCCGCCTCATAAGCACCTTCTGCGGCGCTGATTCCGCTTTGAGACCCGAGTATGCCTGCTCTTGCTGTACCCACCGCGCTCTGTTCGGTAGCGATTCGACGTCTCTCGTCGTTGATCTGTCCTTCGAGAGTAGCCTGATCAGCCTTTGCTTGCTCCAGGGCATACTCGTAAGGACGAGGGTCGATCACAAACAACAAGTCCCCTTTGTGAACAATCTGATTGTCTTTGGCGTTCAGCTTCACGAGGCGTCCCTCCACCTCAGGAGCAAATGCGATTGAGTTCGCACGCACTGTCGCGTCGTCCGTCCTTGGATGCTGATCGACCTCTAGCGTCGAAATCAGAAGCAGGATCAACGCGGTCACAACGATGCCGATCCCAACGATGCGTCCTGACTTTATATTGATCTTCCAATTCATAGAGTCCTCGTAGATCTCATGCAAAGAAACAGAGCCAGAACAAGCAGGTGAAGAGAAGCACCATGCTTGGATAGATCAGTGCAGGATGGCCTGCGCTCCTCAGGACTCCCCTGCTGCTAAGTAACTGATGGGCTGCGGCCGTTGCAACAACAGCTCCGGCAAGGGCAAGCATCCACCCAGGGAAATAGGAGCCTGCAATGTCGACGTTCGGATTACGCGCGCAACCGGCGGTTGCGAGACATGCGATGACAAGAGCCGACGGATGGGTGATATTTTTCATGGACGTGTGCCTGACCTTGACCCACTGGAGAGTAGGTCCCCCGTTGAATAATCAAGTTCGATCTCGCTCTGCTGACGACGCGCGCGTGCACGGACTACTGTGAGGCGGGCTTGCGCAAGTTGTTTCTCAGCTTGTACAACGTCGACCAGGTTTCGAACTCCATAACCAAACGCATCGAGAGAGGAATCATATGAGGTCTGAGCTGACTCCAGGAATGTCTGTGACGCGCGCTCCTGTTCGATTGCAGTTCGATAGTCTACATAGGCTCCCCAGACCTGCCGGGTGGCTGCATCTTCCGCTGCCCTTTGTCGTTCAACGGATGACTTTTCCTCGGCAACCGCTTCAGCTACCTGATGACGCCGCGCACCGTCGAAGACATTCCACTTCAGTTCGGCCTTGGCAGACCATGTCGATACATCGGCGTGTCCGAGCACACCAAAATCGGCGGACGGCCACACAGAGGTCCGTCCACCACTGGCTGAGACACCGACTGTGGGAAGATAACCGGCGCGCGCTGCGCGATAGAGATCGTGGTTGTGCTTGACCTCTTGTGAATAAGCGATCAGGTCAGGTCGCACCTTTTTGGCCGATTCGATGAATCCTTCGACAGAGTCCTCAAACGTCTCCGGCGCATCCGCATCCTGCGGAACAATCGTTATCTCAGTCGTAGGCTCTACGCCGATCGTCTCCGTCAGCGTAAGGTTCTTCTTTTTCACTTCGCCCTCCGCGGATGCGAGATCGTATCGAGCCTCGGCGGCTCCTGCCTCTGCATTCTGTACATCCGGCAGGGTCGCCCGCCCGTTCGCATACTGTTCTTTGGCACTGTTCTCGACTGTCTCGGCGGTCATAAGAATAGTTTGAGCAGCTACAAGTTGTGCGACGGCCTCCTGGGTCTGATAGAACTGAACCGCAGTGTCATGAGCGATGGTTTGATGGACGCGAGCCAGTCGCAGGGCAGAAGCCACCTCAAGCGCCCTGCTGCTATCCAGTGCGGGGCCGCGCCTGAAGTTCAACAGACTGTACTGCAATTGCAGTTGGGCTGCAGCGGTCGGCGCCTCTACTGTCACATAGCCGCGAGGAGCGATGGGTTCGGGAAAAGGAACGATCGTTCGTTCATCGCTGCCCTCGGCAACAAATGTGAGGAGTGGAAGGTACGAAGAGCGGGCAATCCCTGCTCTCTCTAATGCGGCCTTCGCTTCCGCCAAGGCGATACGCCCCTCGGGGTTCGCGGTTTCAGCGATATCGATGAGTTCGGCCAGCGTATAGACATGAGAAGAATCGAGCTTAGGAATTGGAGATGAATGGTTGTTCGCAGCGATACAGCGCTCCGCGTCGCGCGTAGAAATGACTGTCGCGCAGCCGGAACCCTTCCGGAGATTTCCTGGCAGCGCGACTAACGCACAACCCTGAACACTGAAGAGAAGAGACAGCGAGAGGATGGAAGTTTTGCTCCTTCGGAAGAACGGCTTCATACCAACATCCATGTGTACAGTGTACGCTAATTTGCGTACACTGTACACATGGGCTGATAATGTGACTATATGAATCTCTCACCCAGAACGATTCAGGAAACGTCGGGACTCCGTGCCCCTATCGTTGAGGCGGCTCGTAAGGTGTTGCTCAAAGAAGGTTACGAGCGCTTGTCGATGCGGAGAGTGGCTGAGGAGGCCGGCTGTTCTACGATGGCTCTCTATCGCCACTTCGCAAACAAAGAGGCTTTAACGCAATTTCTTTGCACGGAGCTCTACACAAGCTTTACTGAACGCATCCATAGCCAGATGGCAGCAGTCGATGGACCTCGGGAGCAACTACGCGTTTTTATCGCCGCACTGATCGACTTTGCCGCATCCTATCCCGACCATTATTCGATTATTTTTCTCATTCGACATCCTGATCCAGTAGTGATCGAAGAGCGAGAGCAACTCGGGACAGAGTTCGTAAAGGATATTCAGAGCATCGTCAAATCGCTTCTGTCGCCAGGTGTCTCTAATTCTCTCCTAACTGCGCGCGTTAGGCAGATCTTTTGCTGTCTGCATGGCACCGCCGCTCTACTGATCTCTCACCCGAAGGTGTATGGGTTGAGCCGTCAGAGAGCGATTGCGGAATGCCAGGAGACGATAGCGCACTTGCTGAATCTGGGCGATGGTGGCCTACGCCCGAGTGCTCTGTGACCGAAAGTCTTGAGTGCTCGTTCCAGATAGGTCAGCGTCTTAAGCGCTTATTGCTTGTCGCCGCTCTAGGCTTTATCGGTTCCCCGCTCAGAATCAATGCGATTCAACTGGATGCCGATTGGCCAGCTTTACAGGTTGCACATCAAACACAGGAACTAAGAACGCGGGCTATATGTCACTTGAAAGTCATAAGAATGTAATCGAGCGCAAATCTGAGTACTTAAGCAATATGCAGTTCAAAGCGCCTCAGATACCGAGTGGAAGATTCAAGCACTTAATCATTTTCTTGGTAGAGATAAATTACGATTGCCTTTCATGCACGCTGACCCACAGTTCGCTGATTCTACATTAGAGGCTTTTCGTCGCGAGAGTCTATATCTTTTTCTCGGCGCTGCCTTTACGACTGTGGGAATCATGGCTGCGGCGTTCGCCGCCCTGCGGCGCAACTTCAACTCCTTACTGATCTGGCTCGCAATATTCGCCATTGTGGATGGCGCTCCCTGTGGCTGCAATCAGAAATGATGGCGATCATCGTGGGGCCATCCGCACTTTTCGAAATACTCCGCTCAATAATCGACTATGTCCTCCCGCTCCCTGCGTTTATCTTCCTTTCTATAGCTGGATTTCTAAGTCGCGGTATGACCAGGCTGGCTTATGTTCTGGGCATACTGCTATTTGCTTTGCTCGTAAGCACAGTACTTTGGGGCCCATTGCCCCTCTTCGGTCGAATCCATGATATTGCAATGAGCGTCGCGCTCGTTGTGCTCATCGTTCAGTCTCTGCGGAGGCGAGATGAGGTCAGGGATTTCGTGATCATGCGTCGAGGGCTGCTAATTTATCTGGTCTTCCTCCTGGGTTCATATATCGCCGGACTTTTTGGTGTCCGATTGAGATTAGAACCGTATGGTTTCGCCATACTTCTCGGGGCTCTCTGCTATGTCGCCGCCCAGCAAACGCTTCGTCGCGACCAGGAGTTTCATGAGATCACCAGGGAACTTGAAATTGCAAAGCGAATCCAGCTATCGATCTTGCCGGAAAGATTTCCTCCCTCCGCTAGCCTCCGGGTCGCAGCCCGATACAAACCAATGACTGCAATCGCGGGTGATTTTTATGAGTTTCTCGTGGTGGACGATCAGCACGTGGGACTGCTCATTGCCGATGTCTCAGGGCACGGTATCCCCGCTGCCCTCATCTCCTCCATGATGAAGTTGGGGGTAAGTATGCTACGCTCCCATGCCAGCAGTCCTTCAGATCTCCTGTCGGCAATGAATGTTGCTCTCTGCGGAAATACTCAAATGCAATTTGTAACTGCCGCTTATGTATATTTGAACGCAGAATTGCGTGAACTGCGATATTCGGCAGCCGGACATCCACCCATGCTCCTGTTGCGCAGCGGAGAAGTTATGGCCATTGAGAAAAATGGCCTCTTGCTTGCGGCTTTTCCGTTTGCCGAATATGCCACGGCCATCCATCCACTGAAGTCTGGTGATCGTCTTCTGCTTTATACAGATGGCGTTGTTGAAGCCACTAACGCCAGACAAGAGGAATTTGGGCAGGATCGTCTCTGTGTTTTATTGCAGCAAACATCCAATATTTCCCTCGAAGAAACAGCTGACTTGATTGTTTCTTCGATCGAGAAATGGTCTGTGTCGCAGGGCGATGATCTCACACTGCTACTATGTGAGTGCATTGGACCGCATGAAGATTTCCGAGTTTCGATCTATCGCTTTCTAAAATTTACACAGGGTAAGTTTGACGAATGCAGAACATCAGCAGCGAACAGACGTCACAAGAGCAGCTCCGATCCACGAGGCGAATATATCGCCAAGCCTCTCCAACGGAGATGATCTACATCGCGACGGGTACGATCGTGGTGAGCCGGAGCAGCATCGCAGGAGAGATCAGCAGAGAGCAATTCGACACAGCCGTCGCCTACCTGGAAGCTCGCTATGGCATTCTCCGCTCGGTTGTCGAGGACGGACATTTCATGGAACGGGTGGACGACCGGTCGGCGGTTGAGACCTGGTTGTCTTCTGATACATGCTCTGCCGATGCCTTATATGCGACATTGCTGAATGCCGCACTGGATACGCGGGTCAGGGTCTATAGCATCCACGTCATCGTGGATGACGACGGACTCGATGTCTTCATGCTCAGTTCGCATGCAATTACAGACGCGACATCTCTGATCGAGCTGCATTCATGTCTGGCTTACCTGTGCGATTGCGTCGTGGGCGGAGTTGCTCCGGGGTTGGAGGAGCAGCCCTTTCCGAGCCCGGTCGATGCGGCAGTGAATCACAGCCTGGCGTCGCTTCCGGCAGACCATGTTAGCAATCCCGCTTCCTATGCCGGGGTATTTGCGGAAATCCCGATGCGCGCGCCGTACGACGGTCAGCCTGTGAGCCATCGCCTTGAGCGGGTCGTCATCGAAGCGGACGACGTACAGCGGATCAGCGCCGCAGGCCACGCGCACGGCTCTTCCGTGCACTCACTTCTCCTGGTCGCGTTTGCCCTCGCGATTCGCGACGTGGCGGAAGGCAGGCCGCGCCAGATTCTCATGCGATCGTCCGTGGATATGCGCCGAAGGCTTGAGCCGCACATTTCGACGGAACTGGTTTTCTCGGCCATCACAGGACACATCACCTCAATCCTCGATCTTGATCGGTCGTTGCTCGATATCGCGAAGCTGGTTTTTAGCGATATTCACGAAGGTGTAGCCAACGGCCGCATTTTTCATGACTACGTGAACTACCCGAAGGCGTTCGGCAGCCCGCAGCAGGCACCAATTGCGCTCAACATCTCCGACATGCAGACGGTCACATTCCATTGGTCGACGGAACGGCTGAAAGTAACTGGATTCGAGTATGCGTTGGGGTGGCTGAAGAAATTTCCCAATGTTTCGGTGTCGGTTTACGAAGGAACGCTGATAGCGAACATCGTGTACGTAGAGGAGTTCGTCGATCCTGTGATTATGCGGATTATCTCGGAGAGCTTTGTGAAAAGATTAGCTTCCGCTTGCCAGTCCAGGTAGCCCTGTCCCGTGGTGAATGCTAAGAGCGCGTTGCATGAGACGCCGCACCGTGACATCAGCGCGACTGGTGCAATGTGCTGCGGGTTTATGATCGGGCCAGTAAGATCCCCGGCGAACCGACTTTGCCAACTAGTCTTTACTGGTCAACACGACGGGAGAAGAGGCAAGCTCGTTGAGTGTGGAATCTCAATGAATGAGGTTGGTCCCGTTGCTTTTGTGCAGCTTGCCGGCAATCATGATGATGCTCAACGCAGCTCCATCTTTGCTCAGTAGCGATATATCGTCTAGCGGATTTCCATTCACTACCAGAAGATCGGCAGCCGCGCCTGGCTTAATACAACCGAGCCGGTCGCTCTGTCCCATGATCTCCGCATTGATCGAGCAAGCCGACCGAAGAATATCGACCGGTGAAAGCACCTCTGCACGTATTGCAAATTCCGTTGTCTGCCTGGGACTGAGCGCACCACCCAGCAGATCTGTGCCCAAACCCATTTTGATGCCAGCGGCTTTCATAATTTCCAAGCTCTTCGCAGCTTGTCCTGCAACCTTCTTCAACTTCTCCATACTGATCGGTGAGACCCCAAGCTCAGCCCCTTGCTCCACCAGACCGGCAACGATGGCCATCGTTGGCACTACATACGAGCCGCTCTCGGCGACAAATTCGGCTGTTTCACGATCGATGAAGGTCGCATGCTCGATGGAGCGAACGCCCAATGCCGCCGAGCGGCGCACCGCCTCGGCGGGATGACAATGCGTAGCGACATAAGAACCTGCGCGCTCAGCCTCATCCACGGCAGCGCGTAGTTCCTCTTCAGAGTATTGGCAGCGATCCAGTCGGCCCGACTGTGAAGCGACCCCGCCTGATGCCATGACTTTGATGTGCGACGCACCACGGCGCAGCTCTTCGCGTACAGCTTTTCTCACACTATCGACGCCATCGGCGACCGTTGCCAGAACATCGACATGCACACAGCAGCCGCAATACTGATGGTCATTCAAGTTATGATCGCTCGTTCGAAAGTCTCCATGCCCGCCAGTCTGGCTGATTACGCGGCCGCCATAGAAGAGGCGAGGAACAGCTGACAGCAATCCATCTTTCATGGCGAGTGCGAGACCCACGTCTGCCCCGCCGAGATCGCGCAGTGTCGTAAATCCGCGATCGAGACTCGACTGCATGAAGCGCGCGGCGTAGTGAGCAACGTAGGACATAGGAGACTGTACAAGTCGCGTCACATTTAGATTCGCGCCATACACGTGGACATGGGCATCGATGAGGCCTGGCATCAATGTGCCGCCATTGCAATCGATCACTCCTACGTCATTTACCGGCAGTGATCCGGCAGGTTCGATCGCGTGGATGTCTTCGCCGACAACGAGAACCTCCAAACCGCGCTTCAGATCGCTGCTGTAGCCGTCGAAAATCGAGCCATTCTTGAAGAGAACTGCCTGTGGTTTTGTAGCGTCGCTCATCGCTTCTCCGCGTCTTCTAGATTCCGCTGCTGCATTTCGCTGGCGCGTTCACGGGCGTTGATCAGCCTCACCCACAGCGCATACGCGCCAATCCAGACGGCCGCGAAAATGAAAAATCCATAGAAGTTCATACCGAAGCCATTCATTGTGTGCGCCTCTCATTGATCAATGACCGCGGCCTGTAGAGAAAGAGCGCAGCCGATCCCACAATCAGCATGAGCATCATGAAGAGCGTTGAGAGACGACCGACGGACGACCATTTCATCCGCCAGCTAACCTGCCCGGCTGGCGCGAACCTGACAGCAATGACCGCAGGCACAGCTGGCAGTTGCGCGATGCCATGAAGAGAATCCCGCCAAACCTTCTGAGGAAATGGGTCATCGTAGACTACCGAGTCCGGGGGCAGACTTAGATCAATCTGTACAAAATGCTCGCGGCTGACGGGTAGACTATCCGGTACCGGAAGAGGCACGTGGCTGAGTTCACCTGTGCTGACAACGTTGTACTTCACCCCATACATCCCCGATTGGGTGAAGGGGAATGGAATTGTGATTCCTCCAGCGCCTGGCGGAACTTCCGGCAAAGTTGTCGAATCGCCGGCTTGCCATGCTTCTATCTTCTGTCCCGGATAAACGATGAGTTGGACGGATTGCGGCCCACTCTTGCCAGCGACTGAAAAGGCAACATCCACACTGGCTTGATGGATATCCTTATAGGTGACAGATGCGCGATATGCGGTAAGGTCACCGGCAGCGAAACATACCGCTGTAGACGCTGCCACGACGGTTGAGATCAGCAGACACTTACGGAAAAAGCGTGTCATGAGAGCGATCCTTGTATGGGAGTTCCTGGACCGGCGTGCGTCCATTTATCCACGATGAAGAAAGCGAGGGCACTGGCGAGGATCCCGATTTCGGATGCATCGATGGGAGTCTTATGATGGCTCGAATAGATACTCCAGAATAGACACCCGATCATGCCTCCCAGCATCGCACCGACAATGCTGGACGATGTGCCTCTTTTCGTATTCAACCCAAGAATGACCGGCACGAAGAAAAAGCTGGCGATAAACCGTGTCTGCAAAACTACAAGCGATTGCACATCGGAGTATCGTTGCAGGGCGAAGATGATGGGGACCGCGCTCAAAAGTACAATCGACAACCTGCTCACCAATAGCTTGGACTTCTCAGAAGACATTGGCCGTAAATACTTGCCGTAGATGTCGTATGAAATCCCAGACGACGCCACCAATAAGATAGCGTTCACGTTGGACATGATGGCTGAGAGGAGTGCTACCAGGAACAGAGACCCGACGAATGGCGGCAGTACGGTAAGCACCATCATCGAGCTGGCCTGGTCAGGATTCTGGATAGAAGGAAACAGAGCGCGCGTGGCCAGGCCCATGATGAGGACACAGCTTCCGATAATTGCCTGGAAAAGAAAGCACACGCCGATGGCTTTTCTGACGGTGGCCTTGTCGCGCATGGAACTGAATCGGACGATCTCATACGGTGCGGCAGCTATCGAAAGCCCGAAGGAAAGCGAGAAACCAAATATCTGCGCTCCGCTATACCAGCTGCCGGTGATGCGATGATCGATGGTTGTGAGAAACTTCCCCATTGCGCTCAGACTGCCCACATCTGAAATGAGGCTGGGAACCGCCAACACAAGCCCTGTCACCACGATGAGTATCTGCAGGAAGTCGATGTAAGAGCTCGACCGTACACCGCCCAATGCCGTATAGAGAAAAGTGCTGACCATCAGAATTAACATGGCCACAATTGGCCGAATGCCAAATATCGATTCGAAGACGACTCCGCACGCCTGGTATTGCGCAATCAGCATGATGGTGTAAACGGAGATGATAAAGATGGCAGAAAGAATTCGTGCCCATTCGCTACGGAACCGCACCGCGAGAAAATCCGGCACGGTTACAGTGCCGAACTCACGCAGCTTCGGTCCGACGAAAATGGCCGAGATGAGCCAACCGGCCCAGACACCCGGCCACACCCACACCCAGCTCACGCCCGTCATATAGTGACGGCCTACAGTGCCAACCATTGTGCCGGCACTGATCTGCGTAGCTGCGAGTACAGCGCCGCCCGTCCACGGGCCAATGGTGCGGCCCGCAGTAAGAAACTCATCTTCCGTCCGGATGCTTCGCATCCCCAGGAAACTGATGACTGCGATGCCACAGAAATATACTGCAGCGACAATAAAAAACGATGTCGATATCGAGTGCATGTCCTTTACCCTGTCGCTGCAAAGATGGTATTGCTAGGCGATAATTCCAGCCGCCATTCTGGCTGCTTCCAGTGAACGGCGATCAACCATGAATCGGGGATGGGTGAGTTGCCGCAGTTTCCTCTGTCTGGCGGGCAGATGCTCCCAGATACGTGTGTTCAAAACGATCAGGTCGTATTTCGATGACCGGACAAGCTCCGCGATGTCCGGCACGTTGCAAATTGGCTTGACGATAAACTCAAGCTGCCTCTTCCCAAAAACCTCGCGGTAGCCCGCGGCGAGCGCTGTCTGCCCGTGCCGCTCATACTCCTGATCCTCAGAAACCAGCAGAACCTTCGACTTTTTAGGCAGACTTTCGATCTGTTCGATCATGTCTTCGGAGAAACGGATACCGATAGGCACAACCCGAATCCGCACGTCGCCCCCCCGCCGTTTCTCCACTCCCCGCAGCGCATCCAGACGGTAGTAATTCGCCATTACGACGCACTCCTGGTAAGAGACGAGATCGAGGAAACTGGGCAATGCATCCATCAGGACCGGTTGTACCGTAACTCCCCACATGCGTGAGATCTCCGACGAGACGAAACCGGCCAGCGTGTGGCTCACGTCGGTATATACATAGCACACACGTTTGCGTTCCTCTTCCCGCGCCTGCTGAGTCAGCAATTTTGCAAATGAGGCACTGCTCATATTCAACTTCTTTACCTGGCCGAGAGTCCGTTTGATCAGGCGGTCGACCTTTTGCATGGTTTCGAACGACGGCTGCCCATGCAGATATTGACTGACCGTCGCTCTCTTACCATGGCGCATCTCGATGATGCCGCACTCTTCGAGTTCGAGATACGCCTTGTGAATGATCGCTCGTCCAATCCCGGTCGCCTGCTCCAGTTCCCTGATCGAGGGAAGCGGGTCGCCAGCAGCCAGTTCTCCAAAGAGAAGTGCGATCTTGATTCGCTCTGTGATCTGTACGTGGTGAGGGATGGATGAATCTTTATCAATCGTTATCTGCATCGCGTGTTCTCAGTTTCCGTCAACAGTTGAGAAACGATTCTACACGGGAACCTCGAGCCCGCAATTTCCATCCCTGCCACCTATACCCACACTTGTTTCAGGACACGAAGAATGTTTCCGGAAACAGCTTTCGTGATATCGGCGTCCGAATATCCATGCGTCACGAGCCACCGCACAATATTCGGAAATGCCTCCATCGGATTCTCGATGCCTTTCACCCAATCCACTCTTGGAAAATCAGCTGCCCCATGAGCAGAAGTCAGCGAAAGCTCCGAGGCGAACACTTTGTGCAGTCCAACATGATCGCCAAAGAGAGTGTCCGGACCGAATGCCACATGGTCGATTCCAACCAGCTTGACCATGTACTCGAAATGTTCC
>JAATFH010000486.1 GCA_015655315.1 Terriglobales bacterium | reverse complement strand
TCCCAGGCGGCGTCGACGGTTGCTTCCGCCTCGTCATCGGGAATGTTACGGAACATGTTGCCGAGCGGCGCGCCGCCAAATCCCAACGGCCCTGCGAGAAGCACCTGTCTGATCGCCATACGACCTCCGGATTCGGAAATACAAGGTTGCAGGGCTGTATTCGAGAGGGCGCACATGTGGCGATGCCGAATCCAAGCACCTGCCGATGAAACTAGCGGAAGAGAGGCC
The DNA here is from genome assembly GCA_015655315.1 of Terriglobales bacterium. GTDB lineage: Bacteria > Acidobacteriota > Terriglobia > Terriglobales > Acidobacteriaceae > Alloacidobacterium. The sequence goes on along the minus strand of JAATFH010000486.1, from coordinate 5,479 downwards.
AACAAGTCTCGGCAGTTCTTGCTGAGTTTTCGACGTATCTTGCTCTGGCTGTGAATCCTGCTTTAGCCGCAGCCCCGTCGCCGATACCGGGCTGGTGTCGTGCCGGTGCTCCTGCGGAAAACCCGGATAAAGTTGTCAAGCGATCCAAAGCCGTTATCGAGCGCGATTTCGAACAGCGACGCATGCTCCGATGCCAGTGCACGCTTGGCGGCCTGCACCCGCTGGTCGGTAACATAGCGCTGCGTAGAAAGACCGATGGCTTGCTGGAAGAGGCGCGAAAAGTGGAAGGGACTGAGGCATGCCTCGGCAGCAAGCTGATCGAGTGTAAGCGGCTTGCCCAGGTTAGCGTCAATATAGTCCACGACTCGCTTGAGCCGCTGCGCGTCGAGCGCTCGGGGCATCGGCTTGGGCTTCCAGCGGTCGATTGTATAGTTCCTGATCAGGTGTGCGACAAGCGTGGAGGTCAAGCCATCCACGAGCAATCGATCGATGGGGTGGGGCCGTTCTTCAGACAGGCTCCAGAACGTGTGCGCCATATCGTAGATAAGGCGATCGACGAACCCTCCTGCGAACGAAATCTGGATCCTACTGGGGTCGATGTCGAAGTCGACCAGGGCACTCCGGTCCATCAACCCTGAGGGAAGGCACAAATGGACGCAGTCGATCGGGTCGGAGAGCACGGCCTTTTCGTAGAAGCCGATCGGCCCCGTCCAAGCTGTGCCAGCCCGGGCGAGGCATTGCTCATGGACGCCCTCACCCGAACGCCGCACGAGCGCCTGGCCGCTCAACATGACGATCAGTTCATTGCAAGGATAGGCTTGTGCGGGATGCGTACCCGCTCCGTTCGTTCGTCGCTCGACGACAATTCCCGGTGTTTCGACGCTTCTTCCGTGCACCTGGCAGGTGTCGCGCCTGCGATCGCCCATGGTCTCGATTCCCATCTGCGCCTCCCAAAAAAATGGCAAATGAAGAACGACAGACCCATGTTATACGGTTTCTTGAGACAGCTCATTCGGCGTCACGGGCCACACGGACCGGCTGCGAACAGACGCTCGAGGAACCATCGGTTCCGAAGCAAGGAGATCAGAAATGAAACCATGCCAAAGCAGTACGACCAGAGAATTGGTAGCCGTCCACCCGGCATATCCCATGCAATTGATCATGGTTTGCCTTCTGGCCTTCTCGCACTGCCTTGCTGAAGGCCAAAAAACTGCCATCGGAATCGAACAAACGTCTTCCGGGTCAGAAGGACTTGATGACATCTCAAGAACTTCAAGCTTTGCCGAGCAAGGCCGCCGATCACCGATACTTTTACGGAAAAGACACGAATCAGTTCGGCGATTTACGGGTGCCATCGGGTCCTGGACCATACCCTGTCGTGATCTTGATCCATGGAGGATGTTGGAAGGCAGAGTTCGCCTCGCTGAGGGATCTCGCGCCCATGGGGGATGTTTTGAAATCTGAAGGCATCGCGACGTGGAATATCGAGTACCGGCGTCTCCCTGAGGCCGGAAGCGGTTGGCCTGGGACGTTCCTGGATATCGGCCGAGGAGTCGATTTCCTGCGCTCCATCGCAGCCTCGAATAAATTGGACCTCGAGCGAATCATTGTCGTCGGACATTCAGCCGGAGGTACGTTGGCCCTGTGGGCGGCCGCTCGTGCTCACCTTCCTCGGAGCAGTCCCCTCTACGTCGTCAGCCCTCTGTCCCTTCGCGGTGTCATCGACCTTGCCGGAACAGGAGACTTCGAAGCCTTATTCCCTTATCAGCAACGCGCATGCGGAGAACCCGTGGTGGACGAGTTGCTGAGAGGAACGCCCGACGATTCAGCGCAGAACTCTCCTATTGTCCAGGCGTCTGCCGCGACGGCTGTCACTGGCATCGCAACGAATTTCATGCCGCCATCCGTGAGCTTTACTACCCTCGCTCCTGGAGGATGGACTCTGACAGCCAGCGCTCACGGATGCATCGACTGCCAATCGAGTCTATTGCCTGCAACCTTCCCAGGTCTCGACACTTCTCAATGCTGTTCCTTCCGATCAAGTAGCTATATTCGGCACAATCTGGGGGAACAACGCTGCGGCGGGCTGGATACTACCCCAATCGGCGGGAATTATGGAAATGACGCAACGGTGGCGAACTATCCCCAGGGCTACATGATCGGCGCCGGACATGCTACTCCTGGGGCATACGAAAGCTACTACACCAATAATGACTACACCGGGACAGTTCCTACAGCAACGGGCATGATGGTTGAGGACGTAAACGGAAACTACAATTTCCAGCCTACCGACACTGCCGAATACTTTGTTGCTCCAAATGATCCAGACAATAACAACCTGTCATCCGTCACCATTTTCAATCAGCCTTTCGCGAATACGACTATGGTCTATACCCCGCCCTCCAATCAAGGAACCAATGGGTTTTGGCTGCTCAAACTAAACCGGGCTACTCTTAGTTCCGATCCTGGATGCTCTCAAGGAGCGAATCCTCCACCCAATCAGATCAGTCTCATAAATTGCGGCACCTTTACCCGACAGGCTCCAGTGATAACCAGACGTCGATCAATGCGTTCGACTGATTGGCAAACGACTTGACCAATGTCAAACGCGATGAGTTGGCGTTTCTGGTGACAATGGGGACGCCCATTAATGCAGTCAACATCTGGCAGGTCGCAGCGCGTTCTTATACCGACGGGAATGGCACAAATCATTATCCTTATTACCAGCCTTTCGGCAATGCTTTAGAGTCCCTGGGCGGAGTCCCTATCTCAACCTTGGAGCTCTTTCAAGCTGGAAGCGCTTACAGTTTCGTTTCCTGCCCGGATTGCGGTAACCCGCTGACAGGAAATTCGGCACTTTCAACAACGGTCTATGCGCAGCAAGGGCAGACAGGATATCAGCATGGAATCATCCAGCGCAGCCTCAATGGGTTGTTCTGGCCTACACTTTATTCACAGGAAATACAGGGCTCAGGTATAGCCTCCGATTAGAACCCGAATAAGAGCAACCAATGTGACAGCTGGTATGACTGGAATGGCTCCGGCGGCCTCCCTGCAAACGTAGCAAAGTACTATCCAACCTACGCAGGCTACCCGAACCCATGGACCAGCTTCCAGGGCAACGGAGGCATTCCCAATCCCGTCGACTGGTACATTCTTGCAGGCCCCGCCAGAATCCGAACAAAAAGGGCCCGGACGGCGAGTACTTCAATTTTATCGACAGCCAGACTGCGAGCACTCTCTTCACGGTTGGCGGTCTGAATATTCCGTTCGACGAGATGGTTACTCGCAACGGGCCACTGGCATCCGTCTTCCTCGATACGACGGTGAATGGGTTTGACCAGTTTCCTGAGGATCAAGTCACTAGTTGTACGGGCGGCTTTGGAGCACCGACAGCCAGTATTGCGTCGGTTGACCCCTATGCTACGGTGGTCACGTTCACGGCTCCATCCTCGGCTGTTTTGGGCCAGAGCGTGCCGCTGCAGGTATCCCTTCAGGCTGCCGGCTGGATTCCAGCAGGAAAAGTAGACGTCCAGGAAGGACGCACTGTGCTTGGAACCGCGCAAGTGGATGCGAACGGGAATGCGTCGACTTCTCTTACTGGGCTTGCACTCGGCGCACATGACCTCGTCGCATACTTTTACGATGGCCCCCATACGAATCATCAATCTCTACCGACAGTATGCTGACCGTCTATGCTGACGCGCCGGATATGCTGCTCTCCATATCCGCCGGCAGCCTGCCTGTCAGCTACGGAAAGACCTCTTCCGCAGTGACTCTGCAGGTCGCATCGCAAACAGGAATGGCTGGAACGGTAAACTTCAGCTGCACTGGACTGCCCATCGGCATGACCTGCAACTTCAGCCCCGCCCAGGCGAGCATCACCGACGGCGGCAACGCGACAACCTCCCTTACGGTAACCGGCAGTGCGACACAGGCTGCTGGATCGCTCTGGCCCAAAGGCATTGGCATATCTTGCTCCTGCCCTTCTCGCTGCTGTGCCTGTGGCACAGCAGCAACGGACGACGCAAGGTACAGTCTTTCCTCTGCCTTCTATTGCTATCGGCTATCTCCCTCGGTTGCGTGCTGGGCTGCGGCGGCAGCAGTAGACCAACAACTCAACCGCTGCAGGAAACCGGATCGAAAACCATCCTGGTGAGTACGACGGTCGGCTCAACCACCAAGACGATCCCCCTTGTTCTGAACATCCAATAAACACACTCTCAGGTGCGGCTGGAACCAGCCGCACCTCTTGATTCAGCAATTCGTGAAGATCAAAGCTTGTCTCTGTGTTGCAGCTTCGAATCGAAGCAGAGAGCTCGCTCCTTCGATTTTCAATTTGCGGCAGATGTTCGAACGATGATTCTCGATTGTGCGATGGTTCATCGCAAGCTCGGCTGCGATCTCTTTATTGCTTTTTCCAGAGGCAAGAACCTTGAGAATCCGGCGTTCTGTGACAGTTAATTTTTCAAATGGAGATTCTTCAGAAAACTTAGGCGTGGCTGTACGGCTTTCGACGAGGCGGGCAGTGATCCCGGAACTAAGAAAGAAACGATTGTCGATCACGTCTTGATAGCCGTGATAATCTCCAGCACGGCTACTTCCTTCAGTAGATTTCCCTTGGCGCCGAGCTTCATCGCGTCATTGAACATCTCTTCATCCGCATGCATGGTGAGAAGAATCTTTGATTCAATTTGTAGCCGGAGGACCTCTTTTGCACTCCGATTCCACTGAGTTTTGGCATATCGATGTCGAGGATAGCGACATCGGGAGACAGCTCCTTGATGCAGGCCAGTGCGGCTTCACCGTCCGCCGCCTCAGCGACGATATGAATGTCAGGGTCTTTACATCAGACTTAGCCTCAAGCCGTTCAGCACGACAGGGTGATCATCGGCGAGCAGGACACGAATAGGATCAGCCACGTTCATTTTCCATAATGGGAATTTCCACTGAAATTATAGTGCCGCGGTTATGATCGGACCGAATGCTCAGGATGCCGCCCAGAAGGGCGGTCCGCTCCGCCATGCCAGTAAGCCCAAAGCCGCCCTGGCCTGTTGTCGGCGTGGGGCCCTCGCTGGAGAAGCCACGTCCGTTATCCTGAATGACGAGCAAAATTCTGCTCCCGTAGTGCTTCACGCGCACGCTCGCCTGTGTACCATGAGAGTGCTTCACAATGTTATTCAGCGATTCCTGAATGATGCGATAAAAATTAATCCGCTGATCTTCCGGAAGTAGCTGGTCTATGTCGGCAATATCATAGGAAAAGCGAACGCCGGATGCTTTATCAACCGAACGAATGAGGTTCTCAGCCGCATTGCGTAGCCCGAGACGATCCAGGCGGAAAGGGCGCAAGTTATAGGAGATGCTTCGCGTCTCGTCGATCGCCAGCATCGAGAATCTGAAAGACGCCATTGTTAACTAGACCATCTTCGTCGTCATAGAGTGCCCATTTCACATCACAGAGACGCCCCCATCCGTT
>JAATFH010000062.1 GCA_015655315.1 Terriglobales bacterium | reverse complement strand
TATTTACCGTCGAAGTAGAGCTTAGGAAACGTGCTGTTATTCAAGCTCGCGGCCGGGCGAATCGCGCAGCTTCCGGAAAATCACTCCAAATCCTGCAAGATTGGGCTGTTCAAGAAAGGCTACGGATGGCTCTCTGAGATGTATACAGCGCGTCAGTCCTGAGTTGGCTTTACGTGATCCAAGTAGGAAACAAGCGCGCCGAATTCGAAAACTTCAAAATTCGATTTTCAGAATCCGGCCATCGGTTCCTACAAACCAGCCTGCGTCGGAGCTTGCGAAGGCAACAGCCCAGTAATTGTCGACTCCCGGCAAGCTATACCAATTGGAACCCTCATCAGGTGACCACGCGGCGCCAGCCGGACCTGTCGCTACGACCGTACGATCATTCTGCGGGCGGTGGGAGTGATCATATGCATCGTACCCATTGCGCTCGTTCTTATCATTGAGTTCGCGGACGTAACTTAAACCATAAATCGCGCCCGGAAAGGGGGTTCGACCACCGAGTCTCCAAGTCCTTCCGCCATCGTCTGATCGGGCGACTGTATCAGAGAACTCCGTAGGCGTCGCGAGTTCGCCACCTCCAAGAATTCCGTGAAAGGCATCACGAAAGTCAACGCTGAAGACACCGGACGTCGATGTCCCTTGCACAATGGGCGTTTTGTAAGCGTTCCAGGTCCTGCCTCCATCCACCGTCGCGAGGATTCGAGCTTTCGCCGCTCCACCCGTGCCAATCCATGCGCGATGCCGTCCCTGCGTGGCCACACACGTTCCACTGGCTGCGAAAGAAGCCTCACCATCCTGAGCCGCCGGTAAGCGCTCTCCGATGTCATCCCAACTTTCTCCGTTTTTCGTCTCTATCGCCGGGAAAATGCCATTCACTGCATCACTGGTGGTGATACCGCGGGTCGGCGTCCAAAACGCGAAACAGTCATAAAACGCATTCGGGTCCTGGCTTTCAAACTGAAGCGTCCACGATTGGCCGCCATTCTCGGTCTTGTAAATTCGAGAGTCGGTACCACTCCCGGACGATAGAAGATAAGCAACGTCTTCGCTGACTCCCTGAACATCTCGAAATTGCAGTGTCTCGGCGCCCGTGACCACCCCGGCCTGCCATGTCTTTCCACCGTCGGTTGTTTTGACAAATGTTCCATTGATGCCACTGGCCCACACTACTCGCGCATTCACGGGGCTGATGGCCTGTAGCCGATTGGTCGTGCCACTTTGTTGTGGGATCAACCTCGGCGTGTGGGGATGGCTGTGGTGATGTGCCGGATCGTTGTCTTTCGACTTGTCTGCTTGTCCGAAAGCGTTTAGCGGGGATATCGATAACGCGGCAATCAATGGGACGGCGAGTAGAGAGCGAATCATATGGGGGCCTCTCTGTCTGCTTTGATATGTAGCCCCGAAGTGTAGGACCACTACCCTGCCGTGTCAAACTTTTCCTTCAAACAAGTGCGCTTCAGTTGTGCTCCGTCTCGCTTACACCACATTCAGCAACAGCAACACAATGACGATCAGCAGAATGAGTCCCAGTCCACCGCTGGGATAGTATCCCCAGCTACGGCTATAAGGCCATGACGGGAACGCGCCGATCAGCATCAGGATCAGAATTACGATCAGAATTGTTATCATTTTTCCTCCAGGGAACTTGAAACAGGTTCAACTCTGAAGATGCTCTCTTGCGTGATCGAAGATGCCCTGCGCGCCAATCTGAACGCGGATTAAAAACCACCATCTCTGACTCTTTTTAAAGCCATAGGCAACCCTGCGTCGAGCTGACTTGAAGGCACGGCTACTTCGTGTCGGCCAGAAGCCGTGCACGTCTGAATACGCTCAGAAACATCGCCTTCGTCAGCTTTCCAGTATTCGTATTCTGCAGCGAGGGATGGTAGCTTGCGAGCAGCCAGCGATTGCCGGGCACCGCGTACTCCGCTCCATGCGAAAACTGCAGCGCGCCACGTCTTTCTATCTGCTGCGTGCGTATGAGGTGCGCCACAAACCCATCGAAGGCGATTTTGCCCAGGCACACCACGACGCGCAGCCGTCGCAGCAAAGCAATTTCCTCATCGAGAAACGAAGAGCAATTCACCAGCTCTTGCGGGAGTGGCTTGTTATCCGGCGGAGCACAACGCGCGACGCTCGTAATCAAGGCGTCGTGCAGCTTCATGCCGTCGTCGCGCGAGGTTGCCAACGGCTGCGAAGCGAACCCCGCATCGTACAGCACGGGATAAAGAAAATCGCCTGAGCCGTCCCCGCTAAAAGGCCGTCCCGTGCGGTTCGATCCGTGCGCGCCCGGCGCAAGGCCAAGGATCAGCACACGCGCCTTTGCATCGCCGAATGCGGGGACGGGCTTACCCCAATAGGTCCAGTTCATATACGCGCGCCGTTTTTTCTCCGCGATCTCCCGGCAATACGCGCGCAGGCGCGGACAGCGGTTGCATGCCACAATGCGCGCATTCAGCGCTGCCAGCGCGGCGTCTTCTGATAGTTGTTTTGATGGCACAATCCGATTCTACTTCGCTGTGCACATCGCGTAGAATGAGGGCGCTTTGTTTCCTGAGTCTCCTGATGAAGCAAGCGTTTCCTAATCCGTACCAAGCATGAGGTTTCCATTTATGTCTGTTCGCTACGAACGCTATCTGCTGACAGTAGCCGCAGCGGCATTGTTCTCCGTCGCAGGCTGTAACAAGCCTGCTCCTCCCGCACAGCAGGAAAGCGCAGCCAAGCCGGCAGCCGTGACTCAAATAGGGGGCGCAAATATCGTAGAGCTGAAACGTACAGCAACATCCAGCGGCGCCAAGCCTGAATTTCTTTCGGCCACCATTCTTCCCGGACGCGGCATGAATCTCTTTCAGATCACCGCCAACATTCCCGGCAAAGGAGAGGTGCAGGTGTTTGCCTCTCCTTCCCTCGAAGAAGCCGCAGCCAAGCTCAACGGAGGCCCCGCCGATCAGAATGGCAATACCAGCTTTACCTTTGGCGGAGCATTTCTGGTTCCCTATCCCAATCGCATCACCGGCAAACTCTCTGCCGACGGCAAGACAATCACCACCGAATGGAAGGGTAAGACCCTCACGCTTCCCGCCAACTGGTCCGGTAAAAAACCGGATGCGCCAAAACACGCGATTCACGGTCTCATCCTCGCCAGCAAAGCCGAAAACGTACAGACGCAGACCACTCCCGACGGACAGACCGTTACCGGAGTGATGCACGCCGGCAACTTCGGTGGCTATTGGCTTTCGCAGACCGATCTCAACTTCACCATCTCTCTCAGCGGCGACGCGGTTGAGGCAACCATCACGGCAAAGAACGTTGGCAACGAAGACGAGCCGATGTCCATCGGCTGGCATCCGTATTTCAATATTCCCAGCGGCGATCGTACGCAGGCGCGGCTGCATGTACCGGCAGACGTCTACGCCCAGGTCAACAATTACGACGATGTCTTTCCCACCGGCAAACTGTTGCCCGTCAAGAACACGGAATATGACTTCAACGAGCCCGAAGGCGTACCGCTCGGCAGCATGTTCCTCGACGACAGCTTCGCGCACCTGCAACGCGCCGACGGCGCGGTCGTCGTCAGCCTCTCCGACCCGGCAGCGAAGTATGGCATCCACGTCGAAGGCTTGTCGCCAGAGATAAAAACGGTGCAGGCCTACGCACCGCCTGATAAAAATTTCGTCGCTATCGAGCAGCAATTCAACTTTGGCGATCCCTGGGGCAAGGAGTGGCACACCATGGACACCGGCATGGTGACTCTGAAGCCTGGCCAATCCGTCACCTGGAAATGCAGGCTGGCGCTCTTCGTGCCGCCTCCGGCGCAATGACAAGACCGACAGCAATAGCGGCTACTTCCGCCTCTATTGCTGTCTGCCCTGGAATATTTCCGCGACTCCCGCGCAAAAATCGCGTCTGAACTGATATGGATACACTTGCGCGTGTGCGCTGCCTCTGCTGCGGTTTCAAAACTCTCGATGCTCCGGAATCTCTCGGCCTCTGCCCCGTCTGCTGGTGGCAGGACGACGGACAGGATGACAGCGACGCCGAAGTAGTACGCGGCACGGTCAATGGAGAGCTGAGCCTCGCGGAAGCGCGCAATAATTTTCAGATCTACGGCGCAGCGCATTCACGCTTCGTGAGCCACGTCCGCAAGGCATTAGAAAGCGAAATATAAAACTTTCCGAATTCAACGATCATTCAAAATCGCGCCCAAAGGAAGCGCCCCACACGTGAACTAAGGCTGGCGCCCGGAAGGGGCGCGTCCCGCTCGACGCGCAGTCGGTTTGCTCTTCTGGGAGAAGGCACTTAACATAAAGAAGAGACCGTTCTGTGCTGCATCGCGGGGCTTCATCTTAGGCGTGACAAGCTCCCCCTGAAACCTGCCCTCATTCCGCATTGAACGACGATATCTGGAAGGCACTACGTTGAGTTCAGCAGACACCATCGAAACAAATCCGAATCCTGAGGTCGCCGCTGCTTCCGAGCAACCGGAGCACGGCCACGATCACGACCATGATCACGAGCATCATCAACATGGTCCCAGCCTGAATCCCGAATGCACGCGCGAAGTGGAAATCGAAGTTCCCGCCGACGAAGTATCGAAGGCATTTCGCACGGTGACCAAGCGCTATCAGAAGCAGGCCCGTATCCCCGGCTTCCGTGCCGGCAAAGTGCCGGAGTCGCTCATCCGTTCGCGTTTCGCGGACGGAATTCGTCAGGACGTCGTCGAGTCCGTGCTGCCGACGCACTTTCGTGAAGCGATCGACAAGGCTGACCTGAAACCCATCTCACAGCCGCAGGTCACCGATCTTCACCTGGAAGATGGACAGCCGCTCAAGTTCAAGGCCGTCTTCGAAATCCTGCCGGAATTTTCGATCGCTGGCTATCAGGACGTTCATGACCCAAAACCGGACACGGAACTCACCGACGCAGAGTTCAACGCCGAGCTGGACCGTGTACGTGATTCGCGCTCGACGATGGAACCTGTCACTGAAGACCGCGCACTCGTCGATGGCGACTGGGCGCAGATCACCTTCCGCGGCGAATTCAAGGGCGAAGGTGAAACTGCGGAAGCCGAGCAGCAGCCCGTCTCCGGCGATGACGTCATGATCGAAGTCGGCGGCCAGAACACGCTGCCCGCCTTCAACGAAGCCCTGCGCGGGTCAAAGCCGGGCCAGGAACTGAAGTTCGAAGTCAGCTATCCGGAAGACTTCGGCGAGCGCCGTCTTGCCGGCAAGACCGTTTCCTACGATGTGGAAGTCAAGGCAATCAAGAAGAAGATTCAGCCCGAACTGACCGATGAGTTCGCAAAGGAACTGGGCGAGTACGAGGGCATCGAAGACTTCAAGCAGAAGTTAAAGGATCACCTCGCAAACGATAAAAAGCGCAGGCTCGAAGGCGAAACCCGCGACAAAATCGTTGAGGCGCTCCTGGCCAGGTACCAGTTCCCCGTCCCCGAATCGCTCGTGCAGCAGCAGGTCGATGCACGACTTGATCGCGGTCTGCGTGCCCTGGCACAGCAAGGCATGGCCACAGAAGACATGCGCAAGCTCGACTTCGGCCGCCTGCGCAAGGCGCAGCGCGACTCGGCAGTCAATGAAGTGAAGGGCTCTCTGCTGCTCGACCGCATCGCAGATGAGGAAAAGATCGACGTCGCCGACGCGGAAGTCGATCGCGAACTCGAACTGCTCTCGCTGCAAATGCGTGAGCCCTTGGACACTCTGCGCAAACGTTTGACGGACGACGGCAGTATCGCTAGAATCCGTGAACAAATCCGCAGAGAAAAAACAGGCAGCCTGCTTTACGAAAAGTTGGCTTCCTAAAGGTGAATGTTCCTGGCCGGTGAATTGTCAGAAACGCACCGGCCATCGTTCAGCACGATTTATTGACGGAGTCACCCCTCCGAGAACTGAGAAACAGGCATGGCACTGGTACCAATGGTCATTGAGCAGACGAATCGGGGCGAGCGCGCCTACGATATCTATTCCCGTCTGCTGCGCGACAACATCATTTTTCTGGGAACGCCGATCGACGACCAGATCGCCAACCTCATCATTGCACAGATGCTTTTTCTCTCCGCGGAAGATCCGGAGAAGGATATTCAGTTGTACATTAACTCTCCGGGTGGCTCCATTACCGCAGGACTGGCCATCTATGACACAATGCAATACATAAAGAATGATGTGGTGACCTACTGCATCGGTCAGGCGGCGAGCATGGGAGCGTTTCTCCTCATGTCGGGGACAAAAGGCAAGCGTTTTGCCCTGCCTAACTCGCGCATCCTGATCCACCAGCCTTCCATGGGAGGGCTCTCCGGCCAGGCTACTGATATCGACATTCACGCGCGCGAAATTCTGCGCATCCGTGAAATCACCAACAACCTCATGTCGAAGCACACCGGGCAGACACTGGAACGCATTGAACGCGACGTAGAGCGCGACTTCATTATGAACGCGGCACAAGCCCGGGAATACGGGATTGTGGACGAGGTTTCTGGACAGGCGCCAGATTCCAAACTCAACGTCGCGGCAGACTAAAGGTTGTTTGGAGCAGCACGACGATGAAAACGCGCACGGGATCAGACGACTCTCTCCGCTGCTCGTTCTGCCATAAGTCGCAGGACGCGGTAGCTAAACTCATATCATCACCCAGCGACTATCCGCGTGCGTATATCTGCGACGAATGCGTCGCCGTCTGCAATTCGATTCTCGAAGACGACCGCAGCGAAACGCAGACGGGCGCCGCACCCGCGCATCTTCCCAAGCCGCTGGAAGTCCGTGCCTTCCTCGACGAATACGTCATCGGGCAGGACCAGACCAAGAAGAAGCTCGCCGTTGCTGTTTATAACCACTACAAACGCATCCAGATGAACCGGACGCGCGGCAACGATGTCGAGCTTTCCAAGTCGAACATCCTGCTCGTCGGCCCCACCGGAAGCGGCAAGACGCTGCTCGCGCACACTCTCGCCAAGATGCTAGACGTTCCCTTCGCCATCGTCGATGCCACCACGCTTACCGAAGCGGGCTACGTCGGCGAAGACGTCGAGAACATCATCCTTAAGCTGTTGCAGGCAGCGGACGGCGACGTAGCGCGCGCCCAGACCGGCATCATCTACATCGATGAAATCGACAAGATCGGCCGCAAGGACGAGAACCCGTC
>JAATFH010000023.1 GCA_015655315.1 Terriglobales bacterium | reverse complement strand
CAGCTACGGCTCCGCGGTGCGCCAGGCGAGCAAGCGCAGTCAGCGCCTTGTTCAGAATGTCGTGCGAAGGCTGGCCGCTGAGGGTGGCAACAAAGCCGACACCGCAGGAGTCATGCTCGAAGCGCGGGTCAATCAGAGACGTATGACAAGAAGACGGAGGGGCTGGGGCGGGAGAGACACCTTGGCGCCCCGGTGGCACCGGCGAATCAAAAAAAGTTATGTAGCCCATAGGTAACTATACGACCCTTTTCCTTGGCAAGCGCCAGAAATTTCGCGAAAATCTGACAGATAAACAAATTTTATGAGGCTGTATTCCCTGCCTCGCAAAATTTAAGTAATTTAGCGATTTCACGATCTTTTTTGCGACTAATCTTGACAATCAGCGTCTGTATATTTATACATTGAGTTGTATTTTTATGCAAAGCGAGGCGCGGCATATTGGCCGCGTTTTTTCAGTTTGAGCAAAACAGAGAGACACAATGCGATTCGTGAGCTGGTGGGCACAGGCGTCATCCTCAATCAGGAGGAGCTGCGCCGCAAGCTGATCAAGCGCGGCTTCGACGTCACCCAGGCCACGGTCTCGCGCGACATCCACGAGCTGCACCTATATAAGGGGCCGAACGGCTATACCCTGCCGAGCAACGGAAACGGCAACAGCGAGGACGACGATCTTCCGTCGATTCACGATGTATTAAGCAGTTTCGGATTAAAAGTGAATCAGGCGCTGAACCAGCTCGTGCTGATTACCACCGGCGGCAGCGCTCAGGCCGTTGCCCTGGGTATCGACCACGAAGATTGGCCTGAAGTTGTGGGCACGCTTGCCGGAGACGACACGGTGCTCATTATTTGTCCTGACCAGAAGCGGGCCTCGCAGCTGCGTACCCGCCTTGAAGAGATGATCGGCTGACGCAGCGAAAGAAAAGAAATGAAAAAGACTGTACAAACCGCGGTGATGGGAGTGACTGGATATGCCGGCATGGAGTTGGCTCGCCTTCTGTTGCACCATCCGCAGCTCAAAGGTGTTCCGCCGCTGTTTTTAGGGCGCGCCGAAACGGCTGACACAACGGCCCTGACGGAGATCCATCCTCAATTGATGGACAACAACGGCTCCCGCGGGCTCAAGGTCGAGCCGTTTTCGTGGCAGCTGCTCAAGGATCGTGGGGTCGACGTGCTCTTTCTGGCGACGCCGCACGAGCATTCCCGCGAGATGGCCGCCGAAGCGCTTGAGCACGGACTGCGTGTCATCGACCTCAGCGGAGCCTGGCGGCTGCATCACGCCCGCAACCGCGCCGTCTATAAATTTGAAGATGAGGGCTCGGCAACCGCCGTATCCGTGCAGGCAAAGAGCGTGTACGGCATGCCCGAGCTGCACCGCAATGAAATCAAGGACGCGGAGCTGATAGCAAATCCCGGCTGCTACGCGACCTCTGTCATTCTTGCGCTCAAGCCACTCGTTGCTCAGGGATGGATCGATCTCGATCGCGGCATTATCAGCGATTCGAAGTCTGGTGTCTCTGGCGCGGGCAAGGCTCCGTCGGCAAAGACGCACTTTATGTATGCGGCAGATAATCTTTCCGCGTACGGGGTCTTCGGTCACCGGCACACGGGAGAGTTGCTCGAGCAGCTGGAGATTCACTCCGAGCAGATTATTTTTACGCCGCATCTGCTGCCGATTCCTCGCGGCATCCTGTCTACGATCTATGTGTCGTTCAGGGAGGCGAAAACGTCTGTGGAAATAGAAAGCTGCTATCGCGAGTTCTATAAGGACAGCCCCATGGTCAGGCTCTTCCCTGCCGGACAGCTGCCGCAGATCCAATACTCCGTGCACACGAACTACTGTGACATCGGTTTTCATCTGGCATCCGATGGGCGACGATGCATCATCGTGTCCTGCCTGGACAACCTGCTGAAGGGTGCCGCCGGACAGGCGGTACAGAACCTGAACGTGATGTATGGATGGAGCGAATCGGAGGGCCTGGAATGAGATATGTAGTGAAACTGGGCGGAGCAGGACTGGAAAATCCCGAACTGCGCGAGAGCTGCGCCAAGGCCATTGCCGAGCTGGTAAAAGACGGCAACCAGGTCGCACTGGTGCATGGCGGTGGCGTGCAGCTGACCAAAACTCTCAAGCAGTTGGGCAAGCAGAGCGAATTTATCGCAGGCCTGCGCGTTACCGATGCCGAAACACGCGATGCCGCACTCATGGTCCTGAGTGGACGCGTGAACAAGTCGCTCGTCGCCTCTCTGGGCGCGCAAGGACAGCCAGCTGTTGGACTCTGTGGCGGCGATGGCCTGATCTTTCGTGCGCGTAAGAAGAGAACGGCTCCCGATCTCGGCTTTGTCGGCGAGATCGTCGCCTCCGACCCGCGCTGGCTCGATGCCATCTGGAAGATGGGCGCGGTGCCGGTGCTGTCGAGCCTCGCGCTCGGCTACGACGGCGAGTACTACAACATCAACGCCGACGAGATGGCCGCAGCCTGCGCCGCAGCCTGCAAAGCCGATGCACTGATTTTCCTCACCGATGTGCCCGGCGTTCGCGGGGCGGATGGCGAGGTCATGCGCTGGCTCAGCGTCGATCAGATCGCAGCGCTGACCCGGGATTCGGTGATCAGCGGCGGCATGCTGCCCAAACTCAGCGCCTGCCGCGAAGCCCTTTTGCAGGGCGTCAAGCGCGTGCGTATCCTTCCCGCGGAAGTAGCAGGCGTGCTGCCCGATTTTTGCAGCACGCGCGTCACTCACGGCACAGAAGTGATGGTTGCATAGGAGAATCAGAATGAAGCTGGATGCGATCCAGGCAGCGGAAGCAAAACTGCTGCTTACAACCTATGAGCGGAATCCGATCCTGTTTGTTCGCGGCGAAGGCGTTCATCTCATCGACGAAAACGGCAACCGCTATCTTGACCTGCTGAGCGGCATCGGCGTCAACGCGCTAGGCTACAGCCATCCCGCGATTGAGAATGCCATCGCAGAGCAGAGCAAGAAGCTCATCCATATCTCGAACCTCTTCTTTCACGAAGGACAGGCAGAGCTGGCGCTACGCCTGACGGAAGCCAGCGGCATGGACCGCGCCTTCTTCTCGAACAGCGGCACCGAAGCATGGGAAGCTGCGCTGAAGCTGGCTCGCGCCTATGCAGGCGTCAAACGTAGCGAAGGCAAGCATCTGGGAACGAAGTTCCTCGCGCTCGATCAAAGCTTCCATGGGCGCACCATGGGCTCTGTCGCAACAACTTCTAAAGAGAAGTACCGCGAGCCCTTCGCGCCTGTGATGCCGGATGTCGAGTTCGTCCGCTTCAACGATGTCGAAGACCTCAAGGCGAAGTTCTCTAACGAGGTCTGCGCCGTGCTGGTGGAAGCGATCCAGGGCGAGGGCGGCATCCGTCCCGTCTCGCAGGAGTTTCTCAACGCTGCGCGCAAACTGACGGAATCTACCGGCGCGTTGTTGATCGTCGATGAGATTCAGGCTGGCCTGGGGCGTACTGGCAAGTGGTTTGCCTATCAGCATTACGGCGTAAAGCCCGACGTGACCACGCTGGCCAAGCCGATAGCCGGAGGTCTGCCGCTGGGCGTCATGCTCTGCACGGAAGAGGCAGCGCGAGCGATCCATCCGGGCATGCATGGCACGACTTTTGGCGGCGGTCCGCTGGCCTGTGCTGTAGCGATTGCCGTATTCGACACGATTGAGAAAGAGCACCTGCTCGATCACATCAACGAAGTTGGCAGCTATTTCCACCAGAAGCTCGATCAGCTCAAGCAGAAGCACTCCGCCATCACGGAAGTGCGCGGCCTCGGCTTGATGCTGGCTGCGGAAGTCGATTCAGTCGAGCTGGCAAAGACAGTTCTGGCGGAGATGCTGAAGCGACGCATCCTCATCAATCGCACCAGCGAGACGGTCCTGCGCTTCCTGCCGCCCTACATTTTGGGCAAAGAGCATGTCGATGAAGCCATCGCGGCTCTTGACACAATTTTAACGGAGCACGGACCAGTATCGACTGGCGAGCAGGCTCATCATATACAAGGGGGATCTAACATTGGCTAGCAAAGCATATGCAGTTCTGGAACAGGAAGCTGGCCTCAGCGATGCACTCGCGGGCCGCGACCTTTGCTCCATCGCTGACCTCTCATCCGCGGAAGTAGCCGCGATTCTCGAGCTTGGACACGATGTCAAGGCAAACCCGCAGAACTATCGCCATGCGCTCGACGCAAAGCAGATGGTAATGTTCTTCGAGAAGTCCTCGCTGCGCACGCGCGTGACCTTCGAGACAGCGATCAACACACTCGGCGGCTCGGCCATCTTTGTCGATCAGACGCAGTCGCCGCTCGGCGAGCGCGAGTCGCTGGCCGACATGGCGCGCAACCTGGAGCGCTGGGTTTCCGTGATGGTGCTGCGCACCTACGCGCACGAGACCATCACCGAGATGGCGCAATACGCCAGCATCCCGGTCATCAACGCACTGAGCGACGTTGAACATCCCTGCCAGGCGCTCGCTGACTTTCTGACACTCGAGCAACGCTTCGGCACGGTCAAGGGACTGAAGTTCACCTACGTCGGTGACGGCAACAACGTTTGCCACTCACTCATGCTCACAGCTGCCCAACTGGGCGCGCACTGCACTGTGGGAACACCGAAGAACTACGCTCCCAAGGCCGACATTGTTGCGCAGGCACGGGCAATTGCGAATGTCACCGGGAGCAACATCACGGTCATCAGCGATCCCGTTGCAGCGGTAACAGGCGCTGACGCAATCTACACCGATGTTTGCACCAGCATGGGCTTTGAGCATGAGGCGACCAAACGCGCGCCGATCTTCAAGCCGTATCAGGTAAATGAAGCGTTGATGGCACACGCCGCGCCGCATGCCGTGTTCATGCACTGCCTGCCCGCGCATCGCAATGCCGAGGTTACCGACGCGGTGCTTGATGGTCCGCAGTCGGTCGTTTTCGACCAGGCGGAAAACCGCATGCACGCGCAGAAGGCGCTGCTGCTTATGTTGCTCGGCGGGGCAAAGCTGGCAAAGTAAGTTCGTCTCCCACACTTTGCGCTAAATGGTGGGACCAGGCTGGTCGAATATCACAGCAACCGAAGGAACCCGAGGTTTTGCACGAAATGTCTGTCATTCTTGAAAGTCTGCCGGTTGGGCAGAAAGTCGGTATCGCTTTTTCCGGCGGCCTTGATACCAGCGCCGCGCTTCACTGGATGAAGCAGAAAGGCGCGGTGCCCTATGCCTATACCGCCAATCTCGGCCAGCCGGACGAAACCGATTACGACTCCATCCCGCGCAAGGCCCTTGAGTACGGCGCGGAGAATGCGCGGCTCATCGATTGCCGCGGGCCGTTAGTTCGTGAAGGCATCGCCGCGCTGCAGGCCGGAGCCTTTCACATCTCGACTGCGGGTATCACCTACTTCAACACCACGCCTCTTGGACGCGCTGTTACCGGCACCATGCTCGTCACAGCCATGAAAGAAGATGGCGTCAACATCTGGGGCGACGGCTCGACCTTCAAGGGCAATGACATCGAGCGCTTCTATCGCTATGGGCTGCTCGTCAATCCCGATCTGCAGGTCTATAAACCCTGGCTCGACCCGCTATTCATCGATGAGCTTGGCGGCCGCTCCGAGATGTCCGCCTTCCTGCAGAAGTCCGGCTTCGGCTACAAGATGTCCGCGGAGAAGGCTTACTCGACCGACTCCAACCTGCTGGGCGCCACGCACGAAGCCAAGGACCTCGAACAGCTTTCGAGCAGCATCCGCATCGTCGAGCCCATTATGGGAACGGCCTTCTGGCGTGATGATGTCGATGTCAGGCGCGAAGAGGTGACGATCCGCTTCGAACAGGGTTTCCCTGTCGCACTGAACAGCGAGGCATTCTCGAACCCGGTCGAGCTGCTGCTCGAAGCCAACCGCATCGGCGGACGTCACGGCCTGGGCATGAGTGATCAGATTGAGAACCGCATTATCGAGGCCAAGAGCCGAGGCATTTATGAAGCTCCGGGCATGGCGCTGCTCTTCATCGCCTATGAGCGCCTCATCACCGGCATTCACAACGAGGACACCATCGAGCAATACCGCGAGAACGGCCGCAAGCTGGGCCGCCTGCTCTACCAGGGCCGCTGGTTCGACTCGCAGGCGATCATGCTGCGCGAGGCCTCGCAGCGCTGGGTGGCGAAGGCTGTTACCGGAGAGGTGACGCTGGAACTGCGTCGCGGCAACGACTACTCCAT
>JAATFH010000189.1 GCA_015655315.1 Terriglobales bacterium | reverse complement strand
GTCTTCGACAGGTGGATACCCATACCCCGAATCCTGCATCCCTATCCTATCGCCCCCTTCAGCGCCACTCATCCTTCATAAGAGCCGTATGCGTAGACGCGCACGTACGGATCCGTCCGGGGGGGCGCTCAGTGATGAGCGTCCCTACCGGGACCATTGAGAACCACTTAGCCTCAGGGCCTGTATGGAAGGTCACTTGGCCCTTAAATCCAAGGAAACATGTGCGCTACTAACGGAGCCTTTCATCTTGGAGGAGCCCAGAGACTCAGTGCCTGGCTTGCACTGCTTTGTGTAGCCGTTGAGAAGAAGGAAATCTCTTTCAATATGGTCTTTGCATTTCGACTGCTTGCAAGATAGAGACGGTTATTCCATATCGAATAGGCTTCGATGCAATATCCAGTTATACCTATGATCATTAGAGCTAGTGCCACCCCCTTCCACTTGGGTGCGTTATTGACTGCAAAGATTAACGCCATGCCGACAGCTAGCAGCGCAGTGTCGGTCACAAGCGGCAGTATAGCCGCCGCGCAGAACTTCTCGCATACGAACCAGCTCGTGGTCCTGATTTCACTCTCCGCCTGGGAGGAATATATTTTCCCCCTCGGCAATTCAGGCTACCTTCCTGCTCTTCAAGGGTGAAATCCATCCGAGTTCCATCATCCGGTTAAGGGTATCCTTCATCCATTGATGAAGATCGACGAATTCGTACCTGTAGATGGTTATGCCGCTTAGAAATGCGAAGAAAAAGTCTGTGTCTGGCATCAATGAATGGAATAAATTGACCCCAACCTACCACTTAAACTTTAGATAGAACCCCCTGGAGCAATAGATTCAATGCACATTAGCGATCAAATCTTTGACGGTTG
Source organism: Terriglobales bacterium (assembly GCA_015655315.1). Taxonomy (GTDB): domain Bacteria; phylum Acidobacteriota; class Terriglobia; order Terriglobales; family Acidobacteriaceae; genus Alloacidobacterium. The sequence continues at coordinate 2,282 of JAATFH010000189.1, read as the reverse complement.
GGTACGAGACCACCACCGGCTCCTCTTCGGAATCGCCTACTGGTGGACAGGCTCACGGACCGATGCCGAAGAATTGACGCAGGAGGCGTTCTTCCAGGCTTATCGGTCGCGCTCCACCTTGCGTGAAATCGAGGCGGTGAAGGGGTGGCTGATCGGCATACTCAGACACTGTTATGCGCAGATGAGCCGCAAGAGCTCCAACAGGGCGGAGGTTCCGCTCGATGGAATCGAGCATGAACCCGAAGAACAGCGAAACGCGCTCAGTGCGGATGTTCTTGCTCTTCACCGGTCGCTGGCCAAGCTCGATGATAGACATCGGCTGCCCGTGGTGATGTTTTACTTTCAGCAACTCTCTTATCAGGAGATTTCGGAAGCGCTCGAACTGCCGATCGGCACAGTCATGTCCCGGCTCTCTCGCGCACGCAAGATGTTGCATGAAATTCTCGAAACTCCGCAGAACCTGATTGTTATGAGGAAGGCACAGTAGCGATGAACTGCGAATTCTACAAGTCGGAGATGTATTCCTGGCGCCCAGGAAGCGATGCAGCCAGCTTTCAACCGCTTTTCGATCACTTGGCCGGCTGTTCCGACTGTGCGCAACTCTTCGAGCGGTTGACCGCTTCTGACCAGCGCATTCAGCGCACGATTCAGAAGATCCCTGAGAGCCCTTCCCTGGAAAGCCGCATCCTGGCCGGACTGGCGCACCAGCGGGCGGAGACCAAGGTGCATCGCTCAAGCTGGAGATCCTGGATGCTCCTGCCCCTCGCAGCTTCCGTCTTACTTGTCGTTATGCTTGGGGTCAGACCCCGCCTCGAAGACGCACGTCTCGCCAGAGAAGTGGCCGTTCTCTTGAGTCAGCCACCCGCATTGCAGATCGACAGTGCCAGCCGGCAGCAGATTCTTGAGTGGAGCGCGGGCATTCTTTCGGGGCCTTCCAGACTACCTCCCGAATTGAACAGGATAGAGTTCCGCGGCGCGGCCGCTGTGAAGGTAGACGACCATAAGGCCGTTTTTCTCAAGATGAAGAACGAGCAACGTGCCAGCCTGCTGGTCGTGGATGCTCGTCTGACACAAGAGGGTAGGTTTAAGTCGATCAATGAGAAATCAGGCAGCGCCAGACTCTGGTCCGATGGACGGAGAACTTATGTTCTCTTGTACGAGGGCACCGCTCAGGAGATGCATGCCTACATGGTTCAGATGGGTATTGAAGCGTGACCCTTACAAGATTCACGGAATGATTCGCGCAGTAGCTTGGGCTTAGTTTCGATTATGGGACTAAACCCAAGCAGGTTTTGCAGACTTGCGCGACAATTGACAATACCGCGTAATCTCAATCCCTTCTTGCACCGGCAACGCATAACTATAAGATGGGGGCCACTCGATATAAGAAATTGGGTGAGTGCCGTTCAGATAGATCTCTACGGATTCGCGTGACAAAATCATGAGCGCGTGGAATATTCTTCCCTCTTTCTGACACTTCTTTACTGAGAGCCCGGATTGCGAAAGCGACCTAAGTGGGCAAGCAGGTAAACGAAGGAGATTTCACAATGAGACTCAGATGGATTGCTGGCGGTCTGTTCTTAGCCGCAACGGCGGGTGCGCAGATGCGGTCATCTTCCGCGGGATTCATGCAGATGATGGAAGCCAGCATGGCGCAGATGGATCGTGGCATGGCGGCAGCGCCCATGAACGACAACGTAGACCACGATTTTGCAACGATGATGCTTCCTCACCATCAGGGCGCGATCGACATGGCAAAGGCCGAGTTGAGCTATGGAAAAGATCCGGTGATGCGCCGACTTGCTCAGGAAATTATCGTCGATCAGCAATCAGAGATTGCCGCAATGAACCTCTGGCTAAACAAGAACGCAGCAGCCACGACAACGGAGAAATAAGACCAATGCGAACATCACTTATCTTTTTACTGGCAACAACTACGGCGATCGCCGCTGCGCAGACTGGAGACCGGGTGTACACCGCGGACCAGACATCGAACACCGTTTCGGTGATCGATCCGGCAAACAACACCCTACTCGGCAGTATTCACCTCGGTGATGATGTGCCAGCCGCTCTGAGCCCGCTCTATCACGGTGAACTCCTGGTGCATGGCCTTGGGTTCTCGCCAGATCACAAGACACTCGCCGTTGTCTCGATTGGCTCCAACTCCGTCACGCTGATCGACACAGAAACAAACAGCGTGAAGGGCAAGGTTTATATAGGACGTTCCCCGCACGAGGCGTTCTTCCGGCCCGACGGAAAAGAACTGTGGGTGACTGTACGCG
>JAATFH010000409.1 GCA_015655315.1 Terriglobales bacterium | reverse complement strand
GCGCCGTGACAGAGCGCGCAATCGTAGCCCCACATTTTTTTTGCATGTGCCTGCGATTCCGGCGTGGGCTTTACCGGATTGGCCTGTGTTGTGACCGGACCTGATGGTGCGGGAGAAGCGGGCTGTTCCTGCGGCGCGGCCGAGAAGAAAGAAACCAGCAGCAGCGATGAAGGAAGCAGCAGAGTTCGTAGCATAGAGAGCCTCCAGGCAAATAGAACAATTCAGCATGCAGAGTAAGTGCGCCAGCATGTTACTCCGTAAATGGAACAGATGAAAAGGGGTATTTCCGCGCCTTGCTGCTGGGTCGGTCAGCGTGAGCGCTGTGTGCAGAGACCGATTCGATAGAGAGGCGGTGCTTCTATCAGGATCGATCTTTCGGAAAAGAAGATTGTGAAGGTCACCCCGGTTTGTGTCATGCGTAACTTGACAGCCTGGAGCACGCACGGTCTACTGGTCCCACTGCAAGCGTTGTATTGAATCGCTGCTTCTATTGCCCCGTGATGATCAAGACACTCGCCGCCACAACTCTGCTTGCAGCTTCCATCCTCACCGTCAGCGCACAAAGCAGACCGCAATCCGAGTGGCCGGTCTACGGAGGTCAGGCCGCGCAGGATCACTACTCGCCGCTCACCCAGATCAATCGGACGAATGCTAAAAATCTCGCAGTAGCCTGGACCTACGACACCGGCGAGAAAGGCGGCTCCCAGTCCAGCCCGATCGTTGTCGGCGGAATACTCTACTCCTACACGCCTTCGCAGAAGATCATCGCGCTCGACGCGGCCACAGGGAAGCTACTCTGGAAATTCGACAGCGGCATCGCCGGGACGCAGCCCGTGCGCGGTCTTGCTTACTGGTCGGATGGCACGAGCGCCCGCATTCTCGCTGGAGTCATGAACTTCCTCTACGCGCTCGACGCAAAGACCGGCCAACCCATTCCATCGTTCGGTGTAAACGGACGAATCGACCTGCGCGAAGGTCTCGGACGCGATCCTGCAACCGTTTCCATCGCGCTTACCAGCCCCGGCGTCGTCTACAAGGATCTGGTGATCGTCGGCGGCCGTGAGTCGGAAACCCTGCCCGCGGCGCCGGGAGACATCCGCGCCTATGATGTTCGCAGCGGAAAGCTGCGCTGGGCATTTCACACCATCCCGCATCCCGATGAATACGGTTATGACACGTGGCCCAAGGACGCCTGGCAGTACAGCGGCGCAGCCAACAACTGGGCAGGCATGGCCGTTGATACCCAGCGCGGCATCGTTTATGTGCCCACAGGTTCGGCTGCTTTTGATTTTTACGGCGGCGACCGCGTCGGCGACGATCTTTTCGCCAACACGCTGCTCGCTCTCAATGCCGAAACCGGCGAGCGCATCTGGCATTTTCAGGCCGTGCGCCACGATCTCTGGGACCGTGATTTTCCCTCGCCGCCCGCGCTCGTGACTATCGATCACATGAGCGCGAAAGTCGACGCCGTGGTCCAAACCACCAAGCAGGGCTGGGTCTATCTCTTTGACCGTGAGAATGGCACGCCGATCTTTCCCATCGAATACAAAAAATATCCGGCAAGCACCATACCCGGCGAAGTCAGCGCGCAGATGCAGCCTCTGCCGGTCATACCTGCTTCCTATGCCCGCCAGCAATTGACGGAAGACATGCTGACCAACCGCACGCCCCAGGCGCATGCGTGGGCCGTGCGCGAATTCCACACCTTCCGTAGCGCAGGGCAGTTCATTCCTTCGAGCCTCGAAAAGCAAACGGTCGTCTTTCCGGGCTACGACGGCGGCGCCGAATGGGGCGGTCCTGCGGTCGATCCCGAAACCGGCATCCTCTACGTCAACGCCAACGAGATGGCCTGGACCGGAGGCTTGGCCGAAAACAAGCCTTCCGCTGAAAACGGCGCCACCCTCTATCAAAGCCAGTGCAGCATCTGCCACAGAGACGACCGCCGCGGCTCTCCGCCTGGCTACCCGTCTTTGATCGACGTCGACAAAATATTGACTCCCGAGCAGATTCGCAACACCATCCTTCATGGATTGGGCCGCATGCCTGGCTTCCCCGAATTTTCCGACGAGCAGCTCGACGCCCTCATGCGGTATCTGCGCACCGGAGACGACAAGAACGAGCTGAAGAGTGAAAGCAGCTCCGCCGCGCCAATCGAGAAGTACAGGTTCACCGGTTACCACAAGTTTCTCGATCCCGACGGCTACCCGGCAATTGCTCCGCCGTGGGGAACGCTCAATGCCATCGACCTCAACACGGGAAAATATGCCTGGAAGATTCCGCTCGGCGAATATCCCGAGCTCGCCGCGAAGGGCATGAAGAACACTGGCACGGAAAACTACGGCGGCCCCATCGTGACCGCAGGCGGCCTGCTCTTCATCGCCGCCACCAATTACGACAAGCAGATGCGCGCCTTCGACAAAACAACCGGAAAGCTGCTCTGGCAGACAACGCTGCCGTTTTCCGGCAACGCCACTCCGGCCACGTACGAAGTCAACGGCAGGCAATACGTCGTCATCGCCGCCGGCGGAGGCAAAGATCCAAAATCTCCATCCGGCGGTGTCTACGTCGCCTTCGCCCTGCCGAAATAGAGCCTCGGCTATCGACTGTTCAGAACTCGCGCGGTTGAGGACGCGCCTTCGCTAGCTGAGCAGTGGAATAAATCTGCGCCTTTCAGTGTTTCTCCTGATACATGTTCCGTGTCTCATCTAGGCAGTATCGACATAGAAGCGCAAGCGTAAGCATTTATTTCAGCAAAGAATTGTCATCCCTGAGCGAGGCGAAGGATCTGTTTTTCTTTTCGGTTAGGGAAAATGTGAGCGGAGTCAGGGAAAAGCAGATCCTTCGACTGCGTATGACGCAAAAAGCGCGCCATACTCCGCTCAGGATGACAACCGAGGTGTTCTATATGTCGATACGACCTAGCGCAAGGAACGTGTTCGTCGCGTGGCCTGCAGTTGCTTCCGCCGGACGCGGGACAGCACGAGAATGGAGAGCTTCCCTAAAATGAAAATCGGTTTTATTAGTATGCCCCTCACCGGTCACCTCAATCCGATGATCGCGCTGGCCCGCAAATTGCAATCCCGTGGACACGAGATCGTCTTCATAGGAATTCCGGATGTCGGCCCCTACGCCCATGCAGCCGGACTGAATTTCGTCTCCTTCGGCGAAGAGGAACTCCCCGCAGGATCATCCGCGAGCATTCTCGCTCCTGCCGCAAAGCTCCACGGCCCGGAGACAACTCGCTGGACGATTCAGGGGGCGGGCAGAGCCATGTTTCAGCTGGCGTCGCAGCATCTGCCGCGCATACTGGCCGAAACAGGCGTTGAGGCTCTGGTCCTCGACACCATCCACATGTACATCGAAGTCGTCGCCATAAGCCTCGGCATCCCCTATGCGCATGTATGGGCCATTTTAAACATCGATTTTTGCGGAACCACGCTTCCTTCTGTGCTGCCGGGGAGGTACGAGGATACCCCCGAGGCGCGCATACGCAATATTGAGGAACTGAAGAAGAGCGACAACGCATTTTTCGGCATCGTGCAGGAGCTCGCCGAAGAATACGCCGAACGCGTCGGCCTGAAGCTCGACTGGAGCGATTCCCGGGCAACCGTCTCCAGGCATGCCGCAGCTGTGGTGTCGCAAACGCCCAAAGAGTTTGACCTTCCCGGGATTCCGTGGCCTTCGCAGTTCCACTACGCCGGGCCCTTCTTCGACGAGGCAGGCCGCGAGCCGGTCCCGTTCCCTTGGGAGAAGCTGGATGGCAGGCCGCTCGTCTATGCCTCTTTGGGAACCCTGGTCAACGGCCTCGATAGCATCTACAAAAACATCCTGCCCGCAGTCGGGTGGATTCCGGAAATCCAGGTCGTCCTCGCCAAGGGGACGAATATCGAGCTCGCCGATCTTGGCCCCATCGCGTCCAACGTCATCGTCGTCGACAAAGCTCCGCAGATCGAGCTCCTCAAGCGTTCTGTGCTCTGTATTACCCACGCCGGACTCAACACGGCGCTTGAATCGCTCGCACAGGGCGTGCCCATGATGGCCATCCCCATCGCCTATGACCAGTTCGGCGTAGCTATTCGCATCGCCTACCATGGAGTCGGCGAGTTTCTTGAAATCGAGCACCTTACCGTTGACGGTCTTCATGAGTTGGTTCGGAAAGTTCTGTACACTCCGGGCTATCGCGAGAAAGCACAGTACTTCAGAAACGTGATTGCGAAGCGCCGAGGGCTCGACGTCGCCGCCGAAGCGATCGAGCATGCCTTCGAACAAGCCATCGAGAACCGTCCTCTGGAACTCTCGCACGCGTAAGAGATGTGGCCCTTCCCCAAACGAACACAAACGATGGCTGGGAGCAATCTTAGTCATCGTTTTGCATCCTCCTGACGGTCTTCGTGATGCTGATGAGAAATTGCTATTGCGTGAATGCTCGATCTGTAAATCGAAGGCTCTGAAGACTTTTCACCCTTGAACACATAGAAGCAATCCTCTCAAAGACTTAGCCCTCTTTCCTACCAGGTGGTACGCCGCCTGAGTAAAAACGCGAACGCCCGAAGCGAGAGAACCACAATTTGCGGTACTCTAGTGGCCGTGATTGAGTCTCTGCGTCGCGACTTTAATCAGCGATTTCGCCCCGAAGCATACCGCCAGATGCTGCACAGTCTCGATGCGTGCGTGCGTACGCATGTCGAATTCCGTGTTGCCGAGACGCCATGCTTCTTCCCCAAAGCGATGCTCGACGAAATGGCCGCTATCGGCGCTGATCTGACGCACCAGCTCGTCGGCAACAAGCCGTACCTCAAAGCCTCACGCGCGATGATCCCCGCGCAATACTGCGCGACCGACGAGACGCCGCATCCTCATTTCATGACCGCCGATTTCGGTCTGGTGCGCGAAGCAGACGGCAAATTGGTTCCAAAGCTGGTCGAATTGCAGGCATTTCCATCGGTATTTGCATATCAATTTGTGCTGAACGAGATTTATCGCACAGCCTTCAATCTGGATGGCGACCTCGGATACCTGCTTGGCGGGCACACGGAAGCGAGCTTCTGGAAGCTGATGGAACGGACCATTCTGCGCGGCCATCATCCGGAAAATGTGGTGCTGACAGAAGTGGACCCGCGCCAGCAGAAGACGCTGCCGGATTTCCTGGTGACCGCCGAGCGCCTCGGCATCGAAATCGTCGATATCGCCGAGCTTGTTCCCGATGTCCGCCCGGGAAAGCCGACGCGTCTTTGTTATCGCAAGGGAACGAAGCTCATTCCCATCCGCCGCATCTACAATCGCGCCATTGTGGACGAGTTGATCCGCAAGCAGATCGAGCTGCCTTTCGACTACCGGGAATCATTCGACGTGGAATGGGCCGGCCATCCCAACTGGTACTTCCACATCAGCAAGTTCTCCATCCCGCATCTCGATCACCCCGCCGTACCGCCCGCCGTTTTCCTCGACGAATGGATGGCAGGCAAGGGCCGCCAGCGCCTGCCCCTCGACCGCGAACAATGGATTCTCAAACCGCTCTTCTCCTTTGCGGGGAAGGGAATCGAGTTCGCCCCGTCCGATGAACGATTAGCGGAGATCCCGAAGAATCAGCGACATGAGTACCTGCTGCAACAGCGGGTCCATTTCGAGTCTGTGGTAGAAACGCCACACGGACTGACCCAGCCTGAGATCCGCATCCTTTACCTCTGGCCGGACGGGGGCCAGCTGGAGCCGGTACTCTCCCTTGTCAGACTGGGCCGCGGCAAGATGATGGGGGTCGATCACAACCGAAACAAGGAGTGGGTTGGAGGCTCGGCGGCCTTCTATCCTGTGTCAGGACACTGATTTCATGGACGTTAGATCATAGATACGTAACCATCCGTGTTCCTTGAGACAGCGCTCGGATGCCACGAAATGAAACATTTGCTGTCTCTTCGTTACCCGACCGGTGTAAACTTTGGTAATTCGAAGTAAGGTTTCCGTTCCGGTAAGGTTAAAAAACGCACTTCTTTCGTCCGATATGGAGTAGGTCTGTCGGAACATTCCTCTCGTTTTGAGATCGATGCAGAAGGAACGCGGTCGTCTGTACGTTTTCCTCTTCATTTACCGGTGCTGATTCTGTCGAATAACCGCGAGTTTGCAGGAACTACAGTGAATATTTCGGCGAACGGAGTACTGTTTCGCCTGAAAGAACAGCTGCCTGTCGATGCGCCGGTTGAATTCCTGCTGGAAATTTCTGCAGGCGAGTTGTGTGGTGACAATACTGCCGCTGTCCATTGTCTTGGACGAGTTGTTCGCTCCTACGAAGAACACTCGAATTGCTTTGCAGCGGCTGTGATCGATGAGTATCGCTTCCAATAGAGCGAGCAGAGTGGATAAAGACGATGACGTCGGAAGCAAAACCAAAATCGGATGACAGCGCTGGACCGGCTACAAACGGTGCAGTTGGGTCTTCTCACGCAAAACCGGTGATTCGCGTCATCATGGCCGATTCACAGGCTATTTATCGCGTTGGCATGCGCAAAGTCTTTGCGGTGGAAGACGATATCCAAATCGTTGCTCAAGTCGACAGCCTGGCGACGCTGCAGGCGACGCTGCCGCTACACCCGGCGGACGTGCTTGTGCTCGAAGGAAATCTGCTCGGAGGCAAAAGCGCGCCCATAGCCGACATTCTGCGCCTTGCGCCCGACCTGAAGATCATTGTGCAGGCGACCGTAACCGACGAGGCTCATACCGTAGAGCTTTACCGTCGCGGCGTCCGCGGCATCATTCCCCGATCCATTTCGCCGGACCTGCTGATAAAGTGCGTGCGCAAGATCGCTGTCGGCGAAACCTGGATCGACAACCAGTCGGTCACCTGGGTGATCGAGGCATACCGCACACAGGCTTCTGCGTTGTCCAGCCCCAAGAACCAGCCCCGTTTGTCTCCGAAGGAGCTTGCCATCATCAATTGCATTACGCAGGGCAAGCGCAACAAGGAGATCGCGTACCAGTTGGGCACCAGCGAGCAGGTCATCAAGAACTACCTGCGCAAGATTTACGACAAGCTGGGTGTTTCGGACCGGCTGGAGCTGGCCCTCTATTGTCTGCATCATCAGATTCACAACAAAGGGACGGAAGCCGACGCGAGGACAAGCATCGAGGTGGCGCTCGGTGAAACCGCCAAGCTTTAAGAGCGCTGACGCTTAAGCTGAAAGCGTCTCACGAACTTCTTCCAGTAGCGAGATGAGAGTGGCCAGCTTTTCACGGCTCATGTGCTTGAGGAGCAGTTTGATTTCGTCCTGAACGAGAGGGTCTGTTTCTTTGAGCAGTTTCAGACCGTCGCCTGTAATCGTCGCATAGATCACGCGACGATCTTTCGGGTCGCGCTTGCGCCGGATCAGTTTCTGCTTCTGCAGCCGGCCCAGCAGCCGCGTGATGTCCGGATCGCTGCTCACCAGCCGTTCGCCTATCTCTGAACATCGCAGTCCGTTGTCGCCTGCTCCCCGTAAAATGCGAAGCACGTTGTACTGCGTCGGTGTGATGCCATGCGCTTTGAAGAGATGCTGCGTGTAGTTCTGCAGCCGGTCCGAGGTGCGCCGGATGTTGAGCAGTGCTTCTTCTTCTATATTCGCGAACGGGCGAGTCTGTTTAATTTCTTCTTGGAGCTTGCTGACCATGGGCACCCTTGCCAAAAAAATCAGGCGCGCCCACGCGGAGCGCACCGTTACTCGTATGGAATGTTTTTACTGTTTGATCAGCTCGATGTCCAATTCCACTTTTACGTCGTCGCCCACAACGGTATCGCCTGACTTCAGGTTGCCGTTCCAGACAAGGCCATAATCCTGCCGGTGAATTGTAGTCGTCGCGGAGAAGGCGCGGCGGGTCTTTCCATAAGGATCGAGCTGTTCTTTGCTGGGACCTTCCAGCGCAAGGGTTACGGATTTGGTGACGCCGTGCATGGTCAGATCTCCGGTAAGCTGCAGTTGTCCGCCGCTGTTCGAGAGGCTCTTGCTGACAAAAGTCATCTGCGGAAACTTGGCTACATCGAAGAAGTCCGGACTCTTGAGGTGCTGATCGCGCTGGGCAACGCCTGTATCCACGGTCGTGATATCGACTGTCGCGTTCACGGTGGACTTGGTGATGTCCTTCTCGTCTAGGCTGAGCGTGCCGTTGATGTTGCCGAAGCGGCCATGCACATTGGAGATGCCCATGTGCTTGATGGTGAAATCGGCCTCGCTGTGAGCCGGATCGATCTGCCATTTCGAAACCTGCGCTGAAGCGGCAGCAGCCGTAAGGGCGAGGATTGCGGTGAAAATAACGGATTTGCGAAGTGCTTGCATAAGATCGTTCTCCAAAAACCTGTTTGCTGATTCTGCCGCATTATCTACCGGCAGCCATTCACTTAGATACACTTCGGGAATGTTCGTTGCAACAAATATATTCTGAAAATATAGAAATACATCCCCGGGGCGTACTCTGGTAAGCTCCAATTTCCGAGCCTGCTGATGCCAACTCGTTTCTTTTCAAACTTTCGGATGCTGACCTCGCAACAGCGGCACGCCTTTAACGCCGCTTTTCTGGGATGGTCTCTCGACGCTTTCGACTACTTTCTTCTGGTCTTCTGCGTCTCCGCGATTGCCGCAGATTTCCATACCCGCGCTTCCGCAGTTGCCGAAGCGCTTTTTCTTACGCTCGCGTTTCGGCCGGTGGGAGCATTCCTCTTCGGCGTGCTGGCGGACAAGTTTGGCCGCCGACCTGTGCTCATGCTCAACATCGCCTGCTATTCCGTCTGTGAGTTGTCGTGCGCCTTTGCTCCGTCGCTGCACGCGCTGCTGATCCTGCGTGCGCTCTTCGGGATCGCCATGGGCGGCGAATGGGGCGTCGGGGCAGCTCTGGCCTTTGAGACTTTGCCCAAGGAAGGCCGCGGATTCTTTTCCGGACTGCTGCAGGAAGGGTATGCGGTCGGGTACCTCATGGCTGCGGCGGCCTATGCGGTGTTCTACAAACCGTTCACGCATATGACCGTGATGGGGCACATCGTCGGCTGGCGCGGACTCTTTGTCGTTGGCGCGATTCCCGCGCTGCTGGTGCTGTACATCGGATTGAAAGTAGAGGAGTCGCCGGTCTGGCGAGCGGGTCACAGCAGGGGCGCGAAGCCTGCGATGTCGTTGGCCAAAGGAATTCGACAATATGCTCTGACGTTCATTTTCGTTGTCCTCTTAATGACCGGGTTCAACGGGTTTTCGCACGGCACGCAGGATCTGTATCCGACATTTCTGGAAAAGGACCACGGCTTTTCTTCAGCGCTTACCGGAGGCGTCGCCATCATCTACACGATTGGCGCGTTGCTGGGAGGCGTTATCTTTGGCAGTCTTTCGGAACGCTTTGGCCGCAAGCATGCGATTATCGCAGCGACGCTGCTGGCGCTGCCCGTCATCCCGCTGTTTGCCTTCGGTCAATCGTTGTATACGCTCGCTGCGGGTGCATTCCTGATGCAGTTCATGGTGCAGGGCGCGTGGGGTGTGGTGCCCGCTTATTTAACAGAGCTCTCTCCGGGGCCGGTGCGCGCCACCTTTCCCGGACTTGCTTACCAACTGGGAAACCTTCTGGCATCGCGCAACGCCGTGCTGCAGGCAAAAGCCGCCGAACACTATGGCAGCTACAGCATCGTGCTGGCTTTCACGGTGGTGATTGGAGCGATTTATCTCGCTGTCGTCACCGCCTTTGGCAAGGAAGCCAAAGGTGCCGAGATGACTGCGGAATAAGAAAATTCTGCTCGCAGTGGTGCAATTTTTTACAGGACAATATGCGGTGCTGCGCACGTATATGTCGAATTCGCTGAAATGCGGCTAAATTCGCGTGCGTGCCGTGTGGCACGCAACTTGCATCTATGTAAGCGTGTACGTCGCAGCAACGATCGAATTGGCAAATATGATAGAGATGACGCTGAGTATCTCGGCAAATCACTAATAGTCTGTCGTACTTGCCAGGTCGAGCAAAAGCGGCCCTTTTGAGGGCCGCTTTTCATTGCTCCGAGCAATACAGCAATACGAGGATGACGCACGAAAGTATGCGCGTTTAAAGATTGCCGCGCGCAGCCTGTTCGCGCTCGATGGCTTCAAATAATGCCTTGAAGTTGCCTTTGCCGAAGCTGCGACTGCCCTTGCGCTGGATGATTTCGTAGAAGAGCGTCGGGCGGTCTTCCACCGGCCGGGTAAAGATCTGCAGCATGTAGCCTTCGTCGTCGCGGTCGACGAGGATGCCAAGCTGTTCCAGTTCCTGCACAGGTTCATCGATCTTGCCGACACGCTCTTCAAGCTCTGCGTAGTACGAATGCGGCACCTTGAGAAACTCGATACCCTGCTCCTGCATTTTGGAAACAGTGTGAACGATATTGTCTGTGGCCAGCGCAATGTGCTGTATGCCCGGGCCGTGGTAGAACTCCAGGTACTCTTCGATCTGCGATTTTCTGCGTCCTTCGGCAGGCTCGTTGATGGGGAACTTGACCCGTCCGTTGCCGTTGGCCATGACCTTCGACATGAGCGCCGAATACTCGGTCGAAATATCCTTGTCGTCAAAGTGCTGGTAGAGCGCGAAGCCCATGACATCGGCATAGAAATCAACCCAGCGGTTCATCTCGTTCCACCCGACGTTTCCTACCATGTGGTCGATGTAGAGCAAACCGTTAGGCCGCGCAATCGGATCTTTTTCGACGGCACG
>JAATFH010000072.1 GCA_015655315.1 Terriglobales bacterium | reverse complement strand
CGACGATTTCTTCAATGCTGCGGCCCGCGCCTATCTGGCCGACGATCATTCCCACTGTCACCCGCATGCCGCGAACACATGCCTTGCCCCCCATCACTTCAGGGTGTTGTGTAATGCGATCCAGTGTCTCCACCTTCCCCTCCTGTCAGGCATTCGAACAGCAACAGAGTCGATACAGTGCCATGATTCTAGCTCACCTATACCATCCCCTGACCGATCGCTCTTCGCTAGATTTCTCAATTTCGTAATACGCACTGCATCATTTACAGATACAGTAGAAAATTATTCCACTCCTTCGGAGAAAAGCTGCTATGCCGCTCCCCACAGATGAAAAAGAATTAGCTCTCGGCAAAGACCTGTTGCAGGCATTCGATACGGTCGGTGGTGGCCCACATCCGGGCTACCGCGCTGCGCATGCCAAGGGCGCGCTTTTGACCGGAACCTTCGTGCCCGCCCCGGAAGCTGCTTCGTTGACGAACGCGCCGCACATTACGCGCAGCTCCACTCCCGTCTCCGTACGTCTCTCCGATTTTGCCGGCGTTCCAGTCATTCCCGATAACCACCCCGAGGGAGCCAGCCCGCGCGGCTTTGCTGTCCGCTTCCATCTCGCCGAGCACGTACACACCGACATCGTCGCCCACTCCGCCAACGGCTTTCCAGCGCATACCGCCGAGGAGTTCCTGGAATTCTTGCGCGCCATAGCAGCCAGCGGCCCGGACGTTCCGCACCCGAATCCGATCGAAGCATTTCTTGGCTCTCATCCCGCCGCGCTGGCCTTCGTGCAGATGCCCAAGCCATTTCCTACAAGTTTTGCCAAAGAACACTTCTTCGCCGTCAGCGCCTTCAAACTCACGAACGCCGACGGAGCTGTTCGCTTCGGTCGCTATCGCATCGTTCCCGAGCTTGGCACCGAGTACCTCGATGGAGATGCCGCCGCTGCCAAAACCCCGAACTACCTCTTCGATGAACTCTTCGAGAGAATCGCTGCCGGGCCGATCAAATTCCAGATCTTCGTGCAATTGGCTGAAGACGGCGACGTCACAGATAATTCCACAATTCAGTGGCCGGAAGATCGACCGCAGGTAAAATTTGGCGAAATCTCCTTAGACACTCTCGCGCCAGACAACGAAGCCGAGCAGCGGCAGATTATCTTCGACCCGCGCCCGCGCGTCGAAGGCCTCGACACCGCCGGCGATCCTTTATTCGAGCCGCGAGCCACGATCTATCTGCTGAGCGGACGCCGCCGCCGCGGAACCAGCCCGCACCAAAGCTAATCCAGTTCACGCAGCGGCTTCGATCGTACATAGAAACCGAGGTAGCACACCATCGCAAGGCCGGTCATGGCGGCGATGGCGTGCTCCGTCGGCATATAGCGCGAAAGCTCGCCGATAATCAGGCATCCTATCGGCGGCAGCCCCAGAAAGCTCGTCGCATAGATGCTCATCACCCGCCCGCGCATCTCGTCGCTGGAAAGCTGCTGCATGGTCACGTTCACCATCGACAGGCTGATGATCATGCCGAACCCCTCGCAAAATGACATCGCCGCTGACAGAGCAAAGACGCGCGAATAGCAGAAGACAATCACCGCCGCCATTACAAACAGTCCGAAAAATACAATCACCCGCCCGCGCCAGCGAATCCTCGGGAACGACGCAATCACCACCGCCGCCAGTAAAGCGCCGATCCCCGAGCAGGCCATGAGAAAGCCCAGCCCGCGCTCGCCCACTTTGAGCACGTCTCTGGCAAAGTAAGGAATAAAAGTAATGAAAGGAAGCAGGAAGAGGCTGGCGCTTGCAATCAACATCACGATCGCCGTCATCTCCGGCGACTTCCGTACATACGCAATGCCATCGCGCAGGCTCTGCAGCACGCTGGCGTGACGTTCCTGCTTTTCTACCGGATAGCGCATGCGATGCAGCGGCCACAGAACCGCCAGAAAGCTGAAGCCATTCAGCAGGAAGTTCCCCGTCATGCCGAACCACGCCATCGCGTAACCGCCCAACGTTGGCCCCACAATGCGCGACAAATTGAACTGCGCGGAATTCAGCGCGATGGCATTCTGCAAGTCCTCCGGTGGAACCAGTCGCGGCACCAGCGCCTGGTAAGCGGGCGCATTCAGCGCATTCGATATGCCGTTGAGAAATGCGATCAGTGCCAGCAGGTCGATATTGATGACCTTGAAATAGGTAAGCCCCGCAAGCACAAACGCGAAGACCATCTGCGCCGTCTGCGTGACAATCAGCAGATGCCGTTTGCTGACGCGATCGGCAATCACACCGCCCACCAGCGTGAACAGCAGGAACGGAAACGAAGCCGCAAACCCCACCACTCCCAACCAGAACGATGAGTTCGAAAGCTCCAGCACCAGCCATCCCTGGGCCACATTCTGCATCCAGGTTCCGACGTTCGAGAGCAGGCACCCGCCCCAGAAAAGGCGGTAGTTGTCGTTCCGCAGAGCGCGCACAATTGGCGGCCACCGCTTCCCGGCGACCGGTAATTCCAGCACAAGATCGGCCTTTAACTCCGGCTCAAGCTCGGCCTGACCGGTTTCTTTAGCCAAGGCTCCGCTCGCTTTCTAACCGTCTACATCGTGCTTTCAACATAGGCATACGTTTCTCTTTAAAGTGCAGCACAATTCAGCGGCGCATTTGTCACAACTTGTAAAAAGTGCCTGGCCGTGCCGGAAATGCAGCAGATCGACTTCTACGGAAGCGTTGGCTATTTCCCTAACTACATAGTGTAATCTGTGTGTTTTACACATTCATTCCACCGAACCACTTCAAGGAGCAGCCATTTGAACCACCGCGCTCTTGCCAGTTGCCTCTGCCTTTCCGCGCTCGCCATTTCCCTGCCCGCACAGAACTCCGGAACACCGCAGTCTGTTTTCGGGTACCGCGATTTTTCTGCGCAGGCAAAAATCGACAAGCAGTTCCTGGCTGTGCCCGATGCAAAACTGGCTGGCGAAGAGTTGAAGACGCTCACGGCGGCGCCGCACATCGCCGGATCGAAGGAAGATCACGATACCGCCCTCTACGTCGCCGAAAAGTTCAAGGCCGCCGGTCTCGACACTTCCATCGTGACCTATAAAGCTTGGCTCAACCTGCCAAAAGAAATTCACGTCACCGCGACCGATGCAAACGGCAAAGTGCTGATGACTGGCCCGACACGCGAGCACGTCGAAGGTGACCCGTTCGATAACGATCCGCGCGTGGTCGAAGCCTTCAACGGCTCCTCCCCATCGGGAGACGTCACCGCCGAAGTGGTCTACGCCAACTATGGTCGCCCCGAAGACTTCAAAAAACTCGACGACCTCGGCATCAGCGTCAAAGGCAAGATCGTCCTCGTCCGCTACGGCGGCAATTTTCGCGGCGTCAAGGTCTACATCTCGCAGGAGCGCGGCGCCGCCGGAGTCATCATCTACTCCGACCCCGCCGATGACGGCTACTATCGCGGCGACATGTACCCCAAGGGTCCTTATCGTCCCGAAACCGGCGTACAACGCGGCTCGGTTCAATATCTTTTCAAGTATCCCGGCGACGCCAGCACACCCGGAGTCGCCTCCACCTGCGACCTGCCCGAATCGAAGCGCGGGAACCCATCCACCGCTGCCAACATGCCGCAGATTCCGTCCACACCCATCTCCTATCACGATGCCGCGCCCATCCTCCAAGCGCTCACCGGTCCGGCCGTTCCACATGAATGGCAGGGCGCATTGCCCTTTGCCTATCACATCGGCGGCGGTAGCGTAAAAGTTCACATGGTCCTCAAGCAGGACTACGCTTACCGCGACATCTGGGACGTGATCGGGAAAATTCCCGGCACCGAATGGCCGAATGAATGGGTTGTTGCGGGCAATCACCGCGATGCCTGGGTCTACGGCGCCGTCGATCCCAGCAGCGGGACTGCGGCCATGCTGGAGACAGTCCACGGTATCGGAGAGCTGCTCAAAACAGGGTGGAAGCCGAAGCGCACGATCGTCTTCGGCAGCTGGGACGCGGAAGAGGAGGGCCTGATCGGATCCACCGAATGGGCCGAAGATAACGCGACCGCTCTGGGCCGCGCAGCAGCCTATTTCAACACCGATGTTGGCGTAGCCGGGCCGAACTTTGACGCGGCAGCCGTCCCATCGCTCAAAGACTTCGTCCGCGAAGTCACCAGAGAAGTCCCCAGCCCCAAAGGCGGCACAGTCTACGAACAATGGCAGAAGAGCCAGTCGGAAGGCGAATCGCACCGTCACTCCGCCACCGACCACACGGGCCAGGGAGCACATAAAGAAGCTGACGTCGAAATCGGCGACCTCGGCAGCGGCTCCGACTACACACCCTTCATCCAGCACCTCGGCGTGCCGTCCACGGATATCGGGTCAAACGGCCCCTACGGTGTCTATCACTCCGTCTTCGATAACTACAACTGGTTCATCAAAAACGCCGATCCGACCTTTGTCTACGAACAGCAGCAGGCACGCGTCTTCGGTATCGAAATCCTGCACATGGCCGACACGGACGTGCTGCCCTACGACTACGTGACGTACGGCAAGGAAATCACCGAATATCTCGACGCAGCGAAGAGCAAAAGCAGCAGCGCTGGCATCTCCGGCCTCGATTTCGCCCCGGCTCTGGCCGCGGCAAAGCGCTTCACCGCCGCTGCCGAAGACATGCACAAGAAGCAGCTGAGTATCCCGGCCAATCCGACCGAGCTGAACACGCAGCTGCGCCAGGTGGAAGGCGATCTGATTTCCTCAGCAGGTCTGCCCAACCGCCCCTGGTTCAAGCACACCATCTACGCCCCGGGCGAATACACCGGCTACGCCGCCGTCGTCATCCCCGGCGTCAATGAGGCCATCGATGCCAAGGATAGCCCTCGGGGAGCAACCCAACTCACCGTGCTCACTGAAGCGATCAATCGTGCTGCATCGACACTCGAAACAGCCGCAAAATAACCACAGAACCGCGTGCCCCATCCTGAGCAAAGCGAAGGGTGGGGTCCGACCTCCCCGCCGACAGTGGCAGTTCTCCAACCTGTCTGACGGCGGTCATGCTGAGAGCAGCGAAAAAAAACTACAATCTTCCCAGCCACCACACAATGCAGCGTCCTGCCTTCAGACCGTTACATTCTTATTCCATTGAACTTATCTGGCGCTCGTGCTACCAATGAGGCACCGGTGAGACAGCCGCAAGCAGGCACATCCCGCAAAGGAAACTAGATGAACATCCTCCTCCTGTCCATGCCGGATTCCTTCGAGCACATGCCGGCGGTTGCTATCCGCATGCCGAACGGCGCACTCGTTTCTCTCGCTGGCAATGTCGATCCGCACCATCACGTAGCCGTAGCCGACCTCATCCTCTGTCAGAACAGCGTGCGCGAGACGCTAACCAGACTGGTCGAGCAGCACAAGCCCGATGTCGTCGGCATGTCCATCATGACCTTCCAGCGCCGTACCGCGAGCCGCATCGCCGACCTCATCAAGACGCTCAAGCCCGACACAAAAATTGTGGCCGGAGGCTACGACCCCAGCCTCGCCTTTGAAGACTATGCTGCGCTACCGTTCGACTTCATCGTGCGCGGTGAAGGCGAAGTGACGTTCCGCGAATTATTGCGAGCGCTGGAAAAGAAATCCGCGCTGCACTTCATCTCCGGGCTCTCACACAGAGAAAACGGCCGCTGGATACACAACACTGACCGCGCCGTGCATCGCCTTGAAGATGACGAGATCCGCCTGCCCGATCGCAAATCGCGCGTGTTACAGGGCTACACGCTCCTGGGCCGCCAGGTGGACGTGATCGAAACCTCGCGCGGCTGTACCTTCGACTGCAGCTTCTGCTCGATCATCGAAATGCGTGGCCGCAACTTCCACACCTATTCCTTCGACCGCGTCCTCGCCGACATCCGCGACTCCCGCGACCACGGCGCCCAGACGATCTTCCTCGTCGATGACAACATCACCCTTGATGTGCGCCGCTTCGAGGCGCTCTGCCACGCCATCATAGAAGCGGGCCTCCACAAGCTCGACTACTTCGTCCAGGGCATGACCTCGGCCATCGCCAACCACGGCGAAACTCTCGCGCCGCTCATGCAGAAAGCTGGCTTCCGCTACGTCTTTCTCGGCATCGAAAACATCCTCGAAAGCGACTTGACCTTCCTCAACGCCTCCTCGAAAAACATTGAGCGCGACAAAGGAAAAAAGGTCGGCAACGCCACGATGAAGGCCATCGACTACCTGCACAAAAACAACATGTTTGTCGTCGGCGGTCTCATCGTCGGCAGTCCCGACGACACCGTCGAGTCCATCGAAGCCAACCTGTCATTCGCGAAAAAATACATCGACTGGCCTTATATTCAGCACCCCACGCCGTATCCGCGCACGCCCATGACGCGCGAGTTCCGCGAACAGGGCCTCATCACCAACGAGCGGCTGGAGGAATACGACGGCACCACCGCCGTCGTGCGCACCAAACATCTCTCCTCCGACGATGTTGAATACATGCGCTGGAAAAGCGAGCGCGGCATGAAGACGCGGCACATCATGCCTGTCATCAAACACGACCCCTGGTTCGTCCTGCGCAATGGCCGCAAGATGATGAAGCATACTTACCGCGGCAGCACCTGGCGCAACATGCTCGGCATTGAAGACGACCGCAAGGCATTCACCCGCTATAAGGAAATTCGCCGCCAGGAGCGCGAATACCTTTAGCCATCGCCGCAGCGTGGAGTGACAATGAGCGCCGCGAAGAATCTCTGTGTTTTTCCTGGCTGAATACCGTTCAAATTTCTCCTTCGACTTCGCCCATGACAGGCCGTCTCAGATCGTCAATGACGGACTCGATAGCTGCTGGTATAGTTCGGCTGGTGTCGGGAGACACTGGGCGTCGATTTGAAAATGGAGAGAGAAACATGGGGCGGACCGGGATCGCATGGTGGGTTGCGACGGCGGTGGCTGCGGCGGGAGTGATGGTTGCTGGACTCGTGGGTGCGAAACCTGCGAGTGCGGCGGATGGAGACGTGCAGACATATATGTATTGCGCGTCCAGGGTGGACGCACCCGTCGTATACTTCAGCGATATTTTTCTGACGAACCTGGGACCGCGAGGCAATGGCGGGGGAAACCCGCACACGAGTCCCACGCAGCTCGCGATCAACAATATCTCCAGCGATTACCTTGCGTTCCTGGTGAAGAAGTACAAGACCAATGCGCCCAGCCATCCGACCGGATGCCCGAACTTCGGCAACGGCGATGCAGGGCTCCAAAGCGCACAGACCTCCAAACAAAAACTGGAGGATCAGGTGAAAGCAGCCAAGGGTCAGGTAGTGGAGACGGAGTGGAAGAACGAGTAGGCGAGTAGTCGAAGGGTCTGCTTTCTCCCGACCTCTGCATCTCATTCGCAAATAAAATCGAAATCCACTTGACAACGTATCGTTCCGCGTCGTATTTAACTTTATAGTTAATTAACTGGACGGTTTAATAAATGGAAGACCACCTCAGCACGACCTTCGCAGCACTCGCCGATCCCACCCGCCGCGCGATTCTCGCCCGTCTGAGCCTTGGGGAAACCTCTGTCACCGAACTGGCAGAGCCCTTCGAGATGAGCATGCCCGCCATCTCCAAGCACCTCAAGGTACTCGAGCGTGCCGGCCTCATCGCCCGTAGCCGAGAGGCCCAATGGCGTCCCTGTCGCCTTGAAGCTGGCCCACTCAAGGACATCGCCGGCTGGGTCG
>JAATFH010000042.1 GCA_015655315.1 Terriglobales bacterium | reverse complement strand
TGCGCGCGCCTGCGCGAATCAGCCGCTCGGTGCCGGGACGTGACGAGAG
Source organism: Terriglobales bacterium (assembly GCA_015655315.1). Taxonomy (GTDB): domain Bacteria; phylum Acidobacteriota; class Terriglobia; order Terriglobales; family Acidobacteriaceae; genus Alloacidobacterium. The sequence continues at coordinate 7,843 of JAATFH010000042.1, read as the reverse complement.
GCACACCATCACCTTCTCCGGAATTGGCGCCTGTTCCAGGCCTTGTGTGCGCCGGTATTCGGAAGCTGCCGTGCTGACCTGTTCCGCAGTGGTACGCAGCGCCAGTTCGCGCAGCATGTTGAGATTGCCCTTGCGGAAAAAATTGGCCAGCGCCTGCTCGATCTTTTCCGGCGAGTAGATCTTCCCCTCGCGCAGGCGGGTACGCAGCTCGTCAATTGTAATGTCGACGGTTACGACTTCATCGGCGCGCTTCAAAAAGCTGTCCGGGATCGTCTCGCGGATCTGCGTGCTCGCCGAACGTGAAACCGCGTCATTCAGCGTCTCCAGGTGCTGAATGTTGAAAGCGGTCATCACGTTGATGCCGGCATCGAGAAGCTCCAGCACATCTTCGTAGCGCTTGCGGTTGCGCGAACCGGGCACATTCGTGTGCGCCAGTTCATCGACGATGCACGTATGCGGATGGCGCGCTAGGATGGCATCGATATCCATCTCCTGCAGCGTGACCGAGCGATAAACGATCGCTTTCTGCGGAATGATTTCGAGATCGCCGATAAGAGCCGCCGTCTCAGCTCGCCCATGCGTCTCAATCAGTCCGATGACAACATCGATGCCCTGTTGCCGCAGCATGTGGGCGTGTTCGAGCATGCGATAGGTCTTGCCCACGCCGGGCGCGGCGCCGAGGTAGATGCGGAGCTTCGCCCGCTCCGGGACGGAGCTTTGCGAGTCGCTGCTGAGATCGATCTGCGTATTCATGTCAGCCGATCTCCACCTGGTGGCGCGAAGGCACAGTGGTCGCGACAGGCAGGGTAAAGCTGAAAGTGGTTCCCTGTCCGAGGCGGCTTTCGACCGAGACCTGACCGCCCAGTGTTTCTACCAGCCTGCGCACGAGCGCGAGGCCAAGTCCTGTTCCCATGCCCGAATTGTCAGTAAAGCGCCCGAAGATCGTCGTCAGGCGCTCGGCCTCGATGCCGCGTCCACTGTCCTGCACAACGAATTGAATTCCATCTTTCAGCTCTGTCGCTTCCAGACGAATCTGACCGCCCGCAGGCGTATAACGCAGGGCGTTCGAGAGAAGGTTGTCCAGAATGCTGCGGAGAGCCCGCCGGTCGGCATGAACATAGGAAATATCGGCGAATGCCTTGACGATGATCTCGATTTTTTTTTCTCTCGCCTGCTCGCGGAAGCGATGATACGCATCGTCGAGAACGTCGAGAGGCCGCAGCCGCTCCAGCTTCATCTCGCGGCGGCCAATATCGAGTTCGGACACTTCGATCAGGTCTGCCATCAGGTCATCGAGCTTCTCAGCTTCATTGCTGGCTCCCTCGAGAATGTCCGTCTGCAGCGGACGCAACTCGCCGGCGTGCCCGCGCGTAAGGGCGTAGATGGCCAGGCGCAGGCGCTGCAATGGGTCGCGCAGCTTTTCCGAAGCCACGGTGAGAAAGCGCGTTTTGAAGCGGTCGATATCCTGCAGCTCAGTGACGTCTTCGAGCACCGTGACCGCGCCCAGCAGCTTGCCGTCGCCGTCGCGCATGGGAGACGTGCGCAGGCGGTAGCTGCGCTGCGCGCTGCCGATGCGCATCGGCAGCAGCGTGGCGTCACCTTCGCCGGTCATGGCGCGCTGCATGGAAACAGCATTGCGCACGGCATTGAGAATCTTTTCCCCGCCTGGAGTGTTAGTAAGTGCCATTCTGTCCGTCGCCGCTTTGCCCAGCAGTTCGGTGGACGCCTGATTCAGCTTCAGCACGTGGCCCTTGGCGTCGGTTACGATCACCGGCTCGAAGATCGACTGCAGGACCGCATCGCTGAGCTGCTGGTCCATCTGGCGGCGTCCGGATTCGGTTTCACGCAGGTCGCGCAGACGGATGGCCATACGGTTCATTTCCGTCGCGATGTCACCGAGATCGTCGCGGTATCCCCACTCGACGCGCTGGTTCAGATCGCCCTGGCCAATCAGCCGCGCCGTTTTTGCCGTGCGTCGAATGGGCAGGATCACAAAGAATATCGACACAAGCGAGATCGCAATCGCCGTGATGAGGCTGGCCCCGGAGGCTGCAATGAGCCGCGCACGCAGGAGAAACCGCTGGTGGTCGAGATCCGCCATCAGGCTCGTCCGGTTCGCGAAAAGCGTTCTCAGATCGTCCGAGATCGACTGGTCGATCTCATCGAGTTGTGGCCGCAGCGTCTCGGCTGCCAGCCGTTCCCATGTATCGGGAGCAGCCGAGTTGAGCCGATTGATGAGCCTGATATGGCTTTCCCGCAGCCGCTGCAGCGACGGAGCCTGCGGGCGCGTGGCAAGGGCCTGGGCCGCCGTCACCAGTCCCTGATCGGTGACGTTGCCTTCTGCAACCAGTTGCTGGTAGAGATTGCGGTCGGCCGCCATTGCCATGTGTCCCGCCAGTACCTGCTCGCGGGCAATGGACGCCTGCACCTGCGAGAGCGATCCCACGGCGGCATCCGCCCTCTGCTGCTGCGCGTCCAGTGCGGAGAGATGCACAAAGGAGTGGCGAACGAGCATGCCCAGCCCGCCGACCAGCGCGACTAACAGCAAAAATCCCAGGATGAGTCTCTGATACAGGCTCAGCATGAATAAAGAGAATACCCATACCGAGACTAGTGGGAGCGCCCTCGCGATGCAAGCCTCGTCTGCTGTTAGAAGAGCTTGCAGACAGCAACGGCGGAATTACGGTAAGGGCAATCGAGCCGCGTCACAGCGCCCGCGCCCAGTAAAACCCACGTAACCCCAACAGGACGTAATCGCATCACTCTTTCCTGATCGCTGACCCGGTCGAGGCCCATTTCGAGATCGCGCTGGCTTTTCCAGCGAGGCGAAAGTGTGGGAAAGATGGCTACCACCCCGCCATCCTTCAGTTCGTCGACCAATGCGCTGCGCACAGCGGTGGCACGAAATCCCTGCGTGTCCTCCGAGTCCACTTTCGTGTAGTCAGAGTCGAGTGCGAAGACGGCATCCGGCGGTGTATTCCAGCGTATCCACAGGAAGGCCTGCTGCCATGGGTTGCGTGGCGCTGCGAAAGGCCATTCTGTATGCGCCGACGCGGTGTATACCTGCTTCTGCACCAGGATCATGAGGCTCGCAACGGCGACCAGCATCACGCCCAGAGCGGCGCGTCGTCCACGAAGCTGTCGGGCGAAAAATCCACCCAGCAGCAGAATACCGACGATGTAAATAAGCAGGAAAGCACGCAACGGCTGCATACGCGCAATCAGAAAGCTGCCGCTGGTGTGAACGAAGCATGCCGACACGACGACCGCCATCACGCCTGTCGCGATGCAGGAAAGGCACAGATTTCTGATCACTGCGTCAGGTGCGCGGTATGCCGCAACCAGCAGCAGCGCCAGCGGTACGAATAGGCCCAGCATCTCGTACCAATGCCAGAAGGAGAGAAAGAAATATGTTCGCGTCAGCACGGCTTCCCGGTATCCGTACAGTAAGGGCGCATGACGCGTTGCCAAATAGACGGCTGCGGAGCCGGCGAACGTTGCGATACATGCAGCGGCGAGCCAGCGCCGGCGGCTTTCGCTGACAAGAACATAAGCCAGTAGAAAAGCAGCGAGGTAAGCAGCCATAAGAGGATGCAGCACGGCTGTGACCGCGAACCACAAAGCTGTTCGCTTCCAGTCGCGGTCGATACAGGCGGTCAGTGACAGAAGGGAAAACGGTGTGGAGAAGGAGCGGGCCGTCACATAAGGATCCATGACCCAAAGCGCGGTTGCCGCCACCGGCAGCGTGAAGAGCGCACCGGCAAAGAGCGTTACGCTCCACTGCACCGGCGCGTCCCGATAGATGCGCTGCGATAGCCGAAAACATCCCAGCAGAAAAGCAAAGATGGATAGAAGGTAGGCGGCGAAGAGTCCTGCCTCAAGAGGGATATGAAAGAGCGCGATTGTTCCGGCAAAGAGGTGCGAAAAAATCGAGAGCCGCGTATGCGCCGTGACGAAACTCGAATCGACGGCAAAAAGCGTCGGATCCATCACCTTGCGGATACCGGCTACGTAGATCCCCGCATCATCGGCAAAAGGATGATAGCCGTGAATGAGCAGGACGGCTGGGGTGATCAGTGCGAGAGTAGCGACGTCGCTCACCGCGAGCGCGGCGGAACGCCCGTACGCATGCTCATCAAGGACGAGCGCGGTGGAATTTACTTCCAGGACAGGAGAACTCAAATGACGACCTCGCCTGATTCGGCAGAAACGTGGCGGTATGTACAAGAGTAGACGTCGAAGGAGACGGTCCCGTCTCCCGGGAGACAATGTTTTTACATCAGCCAGACAAAAGAGGCTGGGCGCACTCAATACTCCTGGTAGCGATGTAGAACATCGTCCTGCGTCACCACGCCTTCCAGTGTGCCTTTGCTGGCGCGATTCATAATCGGCAGCACAGGCCAGCGCGGAAAATAGTGAAGAGCCGTGTCGAGAGGCATGTCCGGAAAAAGAATCGGAACGCGCTCGGGCGGCAATATCCGCTCCACCGGCGTGTCAGGCGTCGAAGTCGCGTTTGCCGCAGCGAGATCGTCAGCGGTCATCGCATACCATGAGCCGTCCCAGAGAGAGACCAGAAAGGCAGCGGCTCCTGCGGCGAAGACGATTTGCGTCGCCTCCGCAATCGTTTGCCGGCCATGGACGACCGGGACATGGACCGGGTGCAAGGCATCTTCCAGATGAAGCTCCAATTCCTCGCGTGCCTCTTCCATGGAAGGGAGGTCGAGACCATCCTGATGCGTAAAGACTTCGAAGATGGGAACCGGCTGCAATCCGCGTGACAGCACGTAGGCGATCATGTTGGCGAGAATGACCGGCAGGATGATCGAGTAGTTGCCGCTGACTTCCAGCACCATGAATACCGATGTGAGCGGAGCGCGTAGAAATCCGGCAAAAAGAACGCCCATGCCGACCAGCGCGTACGCCCCGATCGTTCCAGTCAGATGAGGGAAGAAGAGCTTTTCGAACGAACCGACAGACGCGCCCAGCATCGCCCCGATGAAGAGCGTCGGCGCGAACATGCCGCCGGGCGTCCCGCTTGAAAAGGACAACGTCGTCGCCAGAATCTTCAACAGCGCAAGGGCGAGCAACAGCTTCCATGCAAACTGACCGTGCATCGCCTGATCGATCACTTCGTAGCCGGGCCCCATCACCTGCGCGAAGCCGAAGAAGCCGATCGATCCAACCAGCAGCCCGGCAATTCCCGACTGGCAATAGTGCGTCCAGTGCGGCATCGCCCGCAGACGCGGGCGCAGGTAACCCAGCGCTTTCGAGAAAACGAGTGCGGCAAATCCGCCCACCACGCCCAGCACGGCGTAAGCAATCAATTCGCGCGGATCGCGCAGCGTAATCGGTGGGATACGGAAAATCGGCTCCGATCCCCAGAACCAGCGTGCCACCACAACGCTCGAAATCGCGGAGAGCACGATAGAGCCAAGGACGGCAGCGCTCCACTGGCCGATGACTTCCTCAATGACGAAGAGAATGGCGGAGATCGGCGCGTTAAAGGCCGCGGCGAGACCGGCAGCGGCTCCAATGGGTGCGAACAGACGAAGCCTCTGCCGGGAAAGATTTAACCGGCGCGCAACCATCGATGCCACTCCCGCGCCGATCTGGAGCGAAGGGTCTTCCGGTCCAAGCGAATGTCCGCAGCCAATCGCAAGCGCAGCCGTAATGAATTTTCCGATGACGGTCTTGAACGAGATGTAGCCGTTGTAAATGTACAGAGCCGCCTTGGTCTGGTTGACGCCGCTGCCCCGCGCGCCGGGAAAGACGAGCTGTACCAGCGCCGCTACAAATAATCCGGCGAGCGCCGGAACGAAGAGCAGGCGAAGCTGCCCGGCATGAGGCGCGGAGCCCAGAGTCAGAATCTTGATCCACTCGATAGCGATGCGGAAGGAGACGACCAGCAGTCCGGAGAGCACTCCAATAAAAATCGATAAAACAAGGAAGAGCCGCTCATCGCGCGTCGGTGCAATCTTCTCCATTTCAACCTGCGTGAGCGGGCGAAACGGCGTCTTGGCGCGTTGCTGTGCGCCGGCGTCCTGCATCGGTTGAACGCTCATGGCTGCTCGATGGCCTCCGAAGCCTGCGCAATCTTCAACAGAAGCGCATCATCTCCCGTTGCCGCGCCGCATAGCTGGCTGGTGCCCTGCTCCGTTTTATAGACCAGCTGCATGATCCGTTGTTCGAGATCCGGATTCTGTTCTACCTGCAGCAGCCGCAAACTTGCCGGCAAATGCTGCCAGTCGGCTGCCAGCTCCTGTAATTCGGGGGGGACCGCCTGCTTATTTTTCAGGCAGGCCGCAAGTCTTTCCTGGGCAGTTTTTCTATTCGCCAGAGTGCGCTCGGCGCGCGCGCGAACGCTCAGCTGCGACCCCGGATAAAGAAGAAGAATGTGATCGGTGTCGGAGAGCAGGTCACGGAACTTCGCCTGAACCGCTGTGGGCTGCTTTTCAAAATCGGGATGGTTCAGCGTGCGCTCCAGATAGGTTTTAGCCTGCACGAACCGGTTGAGTGCATAGGCCGTGCGGCTCGCGCCTTCCAGCGCCGTCAATTGCGCCGGTCTGTGCTGCAGGGCTTTTTTGTAGATACGCAGCGCATTCGCGTAATCCTGCGCTTCCTCCAGTAGTCCGGCGACCTGGATCTCAATGTGTACATCGTCGGGCGCGTTGCCTGAGGCAATCAGCAGCTGAGTTCGCGCTGCGTCGAATCGCTTGCGCCCAATCAGATATTGCGCCAGTTCCAGCCGGACCTCGCGGCGCCGCACATACCCGTCGCCTTCCCAGGTGCCATCCAGGGCGGCCTGGTAATGATCGATGACCGTCGCTTCTTCTCCCTGTTTTGCGGCCAGCCGTGCCAGCTGAAGGTTGATCATTCCGTTGCCGGGCCGGGATTCGAGCAGCGTGTTGAAGTAGGCGATAGCTTCTTCCGTGCGGCCCGCTGCTGCCAGCGCTTCGGCCAGCTCAATCTCCAGATTTTCATCATCGGGAGCATAGGCTAAAGCGGAGCGTAATGCGTCTATGGCAACGAGAGGCTTGTTTGCGCGCATCGCGTTTTCGCCGCGCAGGAGCCAGCGCTTTGCCAGTTCCTGCCGGTGCACGGAAAAGGAATGAAACAGAAACAGGGTAACAAAGAAGAGAAGAATGGCGATGGCAAACAGGCTTAAAAGAGCCAGCGAATCCCTCAGAATAAGCTTTTGCCTCTGCTGTCGTTCCTCGGGGGTAAGGGCCGATCGTAACTGAAGCACTGCCATCTTCTTTTCTAGAGTATCGCGCTCACCATGGGCTCACCAGCTTGGTGGCCCCACGCATCCAATGAATGAACCCCATCCGTCATCCCGCACGCAAGGAGTAGGATGATTTTGAGGAGCAATATGATGGAACGGCGTCAATTTTTGAAATCCGCTGCGATCACCGCTCTCGCCTCAAAACTGGCTTCACAGGCCGAAGCCGCTGATTCAGTTTCCGGTATGCCGTACCGCACACTCGGCAAAACCGGGGTCCGCGTCTCTCTCGTCGGACTCGGCGGCCACCACATCGGCAGAAGTTCCGTTTCGCCTGAAGAAAGCACCAAAATCATCCGCACCGGACTCGATTCCGGGTTGAATTTCCTCGACAACTGTTGGGACTACAACGACGGCGTCAGCGAAGAGCGCATGGGCGTCGCATTAAAAGACGGTTACCGGCAAAAAGCTTTTCTCATGACGAAGCTCGACGGCCGCACCGTGAAGTCCGCGCAGCAGCAGCTCGAAGAATCGTTGAAGCGCCTGCAGACCGACCACATCGACCTCATTCAGATTCACGAAGTCATCCGCATGGACGACCCCGAGCGCATTTTCGCCGCG
>JAATFH010000443.1 GCA_015655315.1 Terriglobales bacterium | reverse complement strand
GCCAACACGACGATCTTCACCATCACGAAGCAGGTACTACTCGATAAGCTGGCCGTTCACAAGCCGCAAGATCTGCGCCTGTTTGCATGGACCTCGGGCAAGTCGGGACTGGTGCATCACTCATGGGGCCGATGGGAAAAAACTCCGGATGGAAAAACCATCTGCACTTCTTTTTCGTATCCGGTCTACCAGCGGTTCCGCCAGCAAAACCATGTCTTCGAAGATGTTTTTGCATTCAAGAATTTCCCTCGCCTCACGGCTACCATCGATAACAAAGCAGAAGCGGTCACGGCGGACCTGGTATCCGGAAATTACTATGCATCGCTGGATGTAAAGCCCGTGCTGGGCCGCGGCATCGAGGAATCCGACGATGGAGCGCCCGGCAGTGGTCCGGTGGCGGTGATCAGCGACGGATTCTGGTCGCGCCGCTTCGGACGTTCTCCCGGCGTGATCGGTAAAACCATTCAGTTGAACCTCACGCCTATCACCATCATTGGCGTCAATCCTCCGGACTTCACAGGCACCTCCAGCGTGCAAAGCTCTCCCGATGTCTTCCTGCCTCTCAGCATGGCTCCTATCGCCACGCCGAAATGGTCTAAGAAGCCTCTTTTGACGGACCCGGATATGTGGTGGGTTCTGGTTATGGGCCGCGTCAAGCCCGGCGTATCCGATGAGACCGCTCGCGCTGCCCTTGACGTCGTTTTGAGTGCAACTGTGCGCTCTACGATGACCGTCGGAAAAGATGTCACCCTGCCGCGTTTTGATTTACAGGATGGCAGCCGGGGCGAAGACAACGCGGGCCATATGTTCTCCAAGCCGGTATACGTGCTCATGGCGCTTGCGGGCTTCGTCCTGTTGCTTGCATGCGCAAATCTGGCAAACCTGCTGCTGGCGCGCGCCAGCAGCCGCCAGCGCGAAATGAGCGTACGTCTCGCACTCGGTGCCGGACGCGGACGCATCCTGCGCCAGATGTTTACGGAAAGCCTGTTGCTCTCCCTCGCCGGAGGTCTCGCTGGCCTGGTCCTTGGCTATTTCGGGCGCAATGCCATTCCTCGTCTGCTGTCGTCCTCGTGGGAAACCACAACGATGAACAGTCATTTCGATTGGAAGATATTCGGGTTTACCGCCGCTGTCTCCATCTTTACTGGATTGCTCTTTGGCCTCGCACCAGCCTGGCAGGCAACGCGAACGCAGGTGAGCAGCGGCCTCAAGGAAAGTGCCCAATCGACTACCCAGCGCAATCACAACCTCACTGGAAAAGCGATTGTCATCGTCCAGGTCGCACTGTCCATGCTGCTGCTGGTCGGCGCAGGGCTTTTCATCCGGACACTGATGAATCTCAACCAGAGCCAGTTGGGCTTTCGTCCCGACAACATTCTGCTCTTCGAGATTCAACCGCCCCGGACGCGCTATCCCGCGCCCAAGGACATTGCCCTCTACCGCCAGTTGGAACAACGGCTGGCGTCCGTCCCCGGCGTCAGATCCGTCACGCTTTCTGAAATGACATTGATCTCCGGCGGCATATCGGATGAAGATTTCGTACCCGATGGCCTGCCGCAAAAATCGAAAGACGATTCCTCTGCCTACAACAACGCCGTGGGACAAGATTTCTTCACCACCATGGGCATTCCAATCCGCGCAGGCCGTGGATTCAACGCAACCGACACCGAAACATCGCGTCCGGTTGCCGTCGTCAACCAGCAGTTGGTAAAACAATTCTTCCCCAACGTTAATCCCATTGGCAGAACGTTCAAGTCCAGCGACAAGCAGATCGAGATCGTCGGTATCAGCGGTGATACAAAATACGAAAGCCTGCGCAACGATCCTTCACCAACCTTTTTTGTGCCTTACCGGCAACAGCAGGATGGTGAACAGGGCATGACATACGAGATCCAGAGCCGCGCAGCGTCCGCAGAACTTTTGCCTGCGCTTCGCGAGGCCGTTGCATCGGTAGATAAAGATCTGCCGCTCCTCGACATTCGCACGCAGAACGAACAGATTGCGGACTCGACGCGAGAAGAGCGCATCTTCGCCTCGTTGACCAGCGGCTTCGGCATACTTGCGCTGATTCTAGCCTGCATCGGCATATACGGCATCATGGCCTATACCGTTGCGCGGCGTACCAATGAAATCGGCATTCGCATGGCGCTGGGCGCGCAGTCGGGCAGAGTTCTACGCATGGTCCTGCGGGAGGCATCGTGGCTGGCCATCATCGGAGTGGTTGCCGGACTCGCCATTGCCGCAGCGATGGGCCGCCTCATCGCCAGCATGCTCTACGGCCTCAAATCATATGACCCCATCACGCTCAGCGGTGCAGCTCTGCTGCTTGTGTTCATTGCGCTCGCAGCCAGTTGGATTCCCGCACGCCGAGCCGCGAGCGTCGATCCTATCAAGGCGCTTCGCCACGAATAAATCGTGCCATACTGTTTACGGTCCTGAACAGTATGGCGACTGATTTGAATGAAGACTTCATGCGGCGGGCCATCGCCCTCGCAACGGAAAACGTTCGCAGCAATACCGGAGGCCCATTCGGCGCGGTTATCGTCAAAGACGGCGATATCGTCGGCGAAGGGGTCAACACCGTTACCGCTACCAACGACGTGACCGCGCACGCCGAAGTGAATGCCATCCGTGCCGCCTGCCGCAACCTCGGCACCTTCGATTTGAGCGGCTGCGAGCTTTACACCAGCTGCGAGCCCTGCCCCATGTGCTGGGCTGCGTCCTACTGGGCCCACATCAGGACGATCTACCACGGCAACCGGGCAGAAGACGCCGAGCGCATTGACTTCGCAGACTACTTCTTGTATCAGCAATTGGCAAAGCCTCGCTCCCAGCGCATCATCCCAGAGCACGAACTGCTGCGCGAAGAAGCGTGGGAGAGTTTCCAGGCGTGGGCCGACAGCATCAACAAAATCGAATACTGAACTAAATCGATACTCGATCCGGGTAAAGAACTACAATCGGTTTCACTTATCCATTCGACAAGGAGCGCGATGCGGCGTCGAACTGCTCTCTTCTGGCTTCTTGCTGTCATTCAGATTTGGATTGCTCATGCTATCGGTTTCTTCATGCATGAGTATGGGCACAGCTTCACGGCATGGCTTCTTCATTACAAGGCCAATCCGCTGGCTCTCAACTACGGACACCTTAACTTGGACAACCTACTCTGGCAGTCGGATATCGACGAAAATGTCGATTACACGCCGATCTTCGCAGCCGGTCGCGGCCCTTTAGCTTCTCTTATAGCGGTTGCTGGAGTTCTCATCGGCAACGGCATCTCATACATCGTCAGCCGTTTGCTCTACGCGAAGGCAAAGCAAAGAAAGATGCACCCGTGGGCCATGTTCTTCTTCTGGCTATGCGTGATGAGCGTGGGCAATTTCCTTTGCTATGTGCCGATCCGAACATTCACCACACATGCGGACATGGCAACCACCGCGCAAGGTCTCCATGCCTCTCCCTGGCTGATTGCAGTTGTCCTCGGCATTCCCTTCGCAATCGCGCTCTGGCACTTCTTCGCAAAGATTCTGCCCGATGCGCGAACATTTCTCTTCCCCGAGTCTCTCCCGAGTCAGTGGGTCTTTGTCTTGCTGACCACGTATCTTGTATTCGACTTTTTCGGAGGCTCCGGCATCCGCGGATATGGGAGCGCCTCTCGCTGGCTGTCGGTCATTTCTGTATATGTACTTTTCCCGGTCGTCACAATTCTCTGCTGGCCGCGCCAAAAAACAGGCGTCATGGCCAGACAATGAGACTACGTTCTATTCCTCTTTTTCTCCGCTCTTGAAAGTGGTCCACGGACCTGCCTTCATGTCGCGCAGAATGGGCTTCATATAAGAGAATTCCGGATGCGCCGCCAGGAACGGCGCAGCGAGAAAGTCTTCGCCGCAGGGATGTCCGGCATGCGCGATCAGGCTCATCTTCTCCGCCATATCGCTGGTCGTGACTTTACCCTGCACCGCGCCGCCCGGATAATAAGACGGCCAATCCCACTGCGGTATGCCTTCTTTCACTGTGTCCACGTGCCCGCAAAGGCTGCGCTGGTCCGCCTGCTCTTTTTTCAGGAAACTGTCTTCGTGATCGGCAAGAAATTGTTCCGCTGCCGTGGCATCGATCGTGCCTTTGTGCGATGCCATTTCCTGTTCCCAGCGCACACGCCGCGCATTCGGCGAGCTTGAAAGATCGTTGTATTGAAAGCCGTCTGTTTCTTCTTTGATGAGCTTGGGATCGCGCGCAAAATTTGAGCTGACGAAGTATCCGTCTTTTGTCCGCCACAGAGGTGTGTTTTTCAATCCCAGTTCCAGATAGGCAATTTCGCCCGTCTTGCGGTCGCCAATCAGCCAGTCGTTGGCATAGCCGCCGTTGTTGCCGTCGCGCATCGTGGCAACCACATCGTCGATAGAATTCGCATATTGCAGCGCCTTGCGCGAGCGCATAAACGTCGGCTTGCCATCAGAGTTCCATCCCTCGAACTGGCTTATGGTCGTCTCGCTCAACATCATCCCCGCATCGTTGATACCGAAATCGTCGTTGCTCGTGATCATGCCGGGCACGCCATCCATCAGGATGCGGTGGCCCTTAGAAGGCTGCATGTCGAAGATCACCGTCCAGCGCGATCCCTCTGCATACGAACTCCAGTTATTGTGCGCGATGACGATCTTGCCGTCTTTCGTGTAGCTGCCTGTGGCGATAAATGCGCTGCAGTTGCCGGGCGTGTCTACCTTCGGAGCGTTCTTCGCATGCTGCTGCTTGTTCAGCCACGGCACGTAGTATTCCGACAACTCCATCGTCGCGTTGATAGCGACAATGTCCCATACATCGAGCTTGATGCCCTTGGCCTGCACCCCGTCGGCGATAGCCGAAAGCTCCTGCTGATATTCCGGATCGATATGCGGCCACAAAATCGTCTTCGCGGCATCGCGATAAAAAGCCCAGTCGCGCTGCGTACTGTGTTCGTTCTCCAGTTTGAAGACCTGATAAGCATCTTCAATCCGTGAAGCGAGCAGATAGCCGTGCTGATATCCGATCTGATCGGGAGTGCCCTGCAAGTGGACGTAGGTCCAGCCATTGCGCTCAAATTTGTAAGCGCCTTCGAGTCGATTGTCGTGATGAATCGAGGGCTGGGCAAATGCCATTCCAGCGCTGATGCCCAGCGCAAGAATGGCTACACGTATCCAGCTACAACCAGAAGAGAGGCCGCCTGCCATGCTGTCGTGCTCCGGATGAGAAGTTGCTTACGACAATAGCACGCGCATCCCGATTAACGTTTTTTCTTTGCGGCCTTCTTCGCGGGTTTGGTTGATTTCGGCGCTACCTTCTTTGCCACCGGCTTTGAAGCTGATTTTGTCGTCTTTTTGGCTGCTGGCTTAGGTGCGGGCTTTTTCACTACCGGCTTCTTTGGAGCAGCGACCTTTTTAGCGTGCGTGGCGGGCACAGGTTTAGCGGCGGTCTTCTTCGCCGGCTCCGCCTTCTTTGCTGGAACCGGCTTAGGCGCGGGCTTCGCAACTTCCTTTTTTAACGGTTTCGCTGGCGCGACCGGGGCGGGCTTCACGGGGACGGCGGCCTGCTTCTCGGCTTCCTTCCGGACCACAGGAACAGGCACAGCCTTGGTCTTCGCGACCGGCTTTACCTCTTCTTCTTCGTCTTCGTCGGCGACCTCATCGTCGAGATCTTCCGTCTCCAGATCCAGATCTTCGATCCGAGGCAGTTCGTCTTCGTCGAGATCTTCATCCACCGGCTTTTCCGATTTGATCTTCGGCTCCGCCGTTTTCTTGCGCGAACGGCGAATGGTGACCGGCGGCGGCGGTGCAGGCGGCGAATACGGCTCCAGGAAAGCGCGTATCTCCTCCTCCGTTTGCAACTTGCCATCGATCAGGTGGAAGAACAGCTCACGCAGCAGTTCGTCATACCGCTCGATCTCCGGAGTAATCCGCATCTCCTGCATCAGCGCAGCAGGTATTTTCTGGCGCGCCTCCGGCCAGACCGTAAAGAAGTTCTTGAATTTGGTTTGAATCGCCGCGCCCTTGCCGGTATGCGCCAGCCAGAGAATCGCTTCCGGCTGATAGGAAGTCAACAGCTTCCAGGTTGCCGAAGGCGCAGCCGTCTCCTTACCGGTAAACACCTTGGCAAACTCCTTCGCCTCGGCCTCAAGATGATTCCACTGCTCCACAAATCCTGGCCGAATGAACATCTTCTTCAGCGCAGCGGTGTCCTTCGGCTGCATCTTGGCCGTCAGCAGTTCCATCTGCGCGGCAGAAATATCGGGATGCACGCCCTGAATCAGCAATTGATAATAGTTTTCCTTCAGGTGCTCCAGACCGGCGATATCAGCCTTGGCGCTGACCCATGCCGGGAAGATATGCTTCATCCAGCCCTCGGACTCAAGCGCCTTCAGCGCACGCAGGCCATCTTCCTCATGTCCGATCTCTTCCAGCTCATATCCTGCCAGGTGGGCTTGAATCGAATCGATCATGCCCTCGGTTTTGGCATTTTCGTACCGCGTCTGGGTCCGTTCCTCGAGTTCCCAGCCCAGTCGCGAACGCAGACGGGCGGCGCGCAGCAGGCGGGATGGGTCTTCGATAAAACCATAGCTGCTTACCAGGCGAAGATGCCGGGCTTCCAGATCGGCCATTCCATTCAGGGGATCGAGCAGAAGCCCATACGAGCCTTCATTGAGAGAAATAGCCATTGCGTTGGCTGTAAAGTCGCGCCGCCGCAGGTCCTCTAAAATTGGAGCCCAGTGGTAAACGGGCTTGCCCGGTTTTGGATACTCCTCACGCCGCGCACTTGAAACCTCCACGCGGACGCTGCCCGGAAACCAGAAAAAGAGGGTGCGTGTCGGCTCATATTCACCCCAGAGTTTCGCTCCGACTTTTTCCAGTGATTTCTTTAGCTTAGAGGCATTTCCTTGAACTGAAAAATCAAGATCCCTTACGGATGATCCGGTAGATAGATCGCGTACCGCGCCCCCGGTCAAAAACACCGTCATTCCGGCTTCCCGTGCGGCGTCGCGAACCTGTTGAATTGCTTTCTGCTGGGCTGGAGTCAGACGATTTTCGAGGAGGTAAATGTAATCAGGCATGCCTTAACAATCTGCGAAGAAATCTGATGTAGCCGCTGCGGCTTAGCCCGTCTCCGTGTTCGCTACTAAACCTATTACATGCAACAGCTTAGAGACAAAGCGTCCCGCGATACAAAGGAACACTCTAACATATGGGAATCCACTTGGCTACCAGTTTGCACAATTTTCGCTGCGAATCGGTTTTTCAGCATGCGACAATGACCCTGCATCGCCTTGCAATAATGAGTTCTAGCCGTAAAAAAGCGATTGTCCGCCGATTTACCCGTGACTGGGTAGCAGGATATATTTCGCCTTCAAACTTCATTCATCAAGGCCAGCTGGAAATTCTCGATCTTGCCGGAAAAGTCTTATCCGTTTCTGTTCAAGAAGTTAAGTGGGCATGTTTCGTACGCGACTTTAACTCCGGCGAACTCGATAACCCCGAAAAGTTTGTTCGCAAAACATACGCGGGGCGTCCGCGTGGAGACGGTCTCTGGCTACGTGTCCAATTGCGCGACGGCGATGCCCTGGAAGGGCTGTCCGAAAACAATCTGGGGCTGCTCAATGCGGATGGACTTTTCCTTACGCCTCCGGACACGCGCAGCAACACGCAGCGGGTCTGGCTGCCCCGCACATCCCTGACCGAGCTGGAAGTGGTTGCGGTTATCGGCGGAGCAGGCCGCAAGAAACCTGCCGCTGCCGCCAAACTCGAAGAAGAACGGCAGGAGACGCTCTTTCCCCTGGCCCGAAATTGATCCCTTCCCAGCGGATGCAGGTAGAATCACCGCATGAAGTTAGCGGAACTTGCTCAGACCCTCGGGGCCGAATACCGCGGCGCGCCAGACTTGGAAATCACAGGTGTTGCCGGCATTGAAGAAGCTGGCCCGGGACAGGTTACCTTTGTTGCTAATCCAAAGTACGCAGGGCTCGCGAAAAAAACGGTAGCAGGCGCTGTCCTTGTCGCACCCGATTTTCCCGATATTAAAGCCGCCACGCTGCGCATCAATAACCCTTATCTGGCGTTCGCCCGCACTATTGAAATTTTCCACCCGGCGCCGACCTATCCAACCGGCATTCACCCCACCGCAGTCATCCACCCCACGGCCAAAGTTGGCCACGGAGCCTCCATCGGCGCTTACGTGGTGATCGATGAGCACTGCGTCATCGGCGATCATGCCACCATCCTGCCCCATGTTGTCATCTACCCGCATGTCCGGATCGGCGATCATTTCTTCGCCCATGCCCATGCTGTCGTCCGCGAAAACTGCCGGATTGGCAGCCATGTCATCCTGCAGAATGGCGTCGTGGTGGGCTCGGATGGCTACGGCTTTGCCAAGGACGATTCCGGGAAGTGGCACAAGATCGTTCAGTCCGGGCCAACGATCATCGAGGACGAGGTGGAGATCCAGGCAAATTCCTGTATCGACCGCGCCAGCGTCGGCGAGACGCGCATCGGGCGCGGCGCCAAGATCGACAACCTTGTGCAGGTGGGCCACGGCTCGTCCATAGGTGAGAACACCCTTCTCTGCGCCCAGGTCGGGCTTGCCGGCTCGACCCATATTGGCGATGATGCCATCCTTGCCGGGCAAGTCGGGGTAGCCGGACACTGCCATATCGGCGACCGCGTCATCGTCACCGCTCAATCCGGTGTAGGAGGCAATATCGAAGCCGGAAAGATCATCAGCGGCTCTCCAGCCTATGATAATCGCCAATGGCTCCGCGTCTGCGCGATCATGCCGCGCCTGCCCGAGTTGTTGAAGCAATTTGAGCGAAAACGAAAAACGGAAACGAATAGCAGCATCGAGACTTAGTGCTGCATCTCAGATACAAATGGAAAACGAACGTGGCCAGGAATTTGAGAAGAGCGCACAAGCTTTGCTAGAACCCATTCGGGTGTTATTACTCGACGACCATCCGGAGAATCTCCTGCTGCGTTCTACCATTCTTCGCAAATACGGTTACCTGACCGAAACGGCAACCACGATCGAAGAGGCTGAGCGGCTTCTCGACGAAATCGACATTGCCGTGTTGGATTACCACCTGGGTGCCGGACAATTTGGAACCGACGTGGCCGCCAAGCTCCGCCAGCGGCGTCCCGAGGTGCCGATCATCATTCTTTCAGCGACGCTCGAACGCCGTTTTGGCGGCACCGAGGATATGCACCTGCTCAAAGGCTACAGCTCCATCGATGACCTGGTCAGCGCGCTTCGCTCCTTCGAAGCCAAGAAGCGCGGCAAGCCCGTGGTCGTCGATGCGCGCGATTTTTTCTACTCGCGCATCAATATGGCCATCGGTGACGACGTGGTGCTTGAAATTCTGGATGCCACGGGCAACTGGCAGTACGTGAACGATACCTGCGCTCGTCTGCTCGAACGCCCACGCGACTGGTTTCCCGGCCGCAACATGTTCGATGAAATGCCCGAGCTGGGGACAGACTGGCGCGATATACTTCGCACAGTCGCCATCACACGGGAAACGTACATCGACCGCACGTACCGGGGGCTGCTGAATCTTCCCCGCAAGGGCGAAGCATGGGTGTGGAATGTTCTCGTCTTCCCTATCACCCTGCACACAAATGAGACTGGAGTAGTTCTCACAGCGCGTACGCTGGAGCGAAAAACAATCGTATGAAAAAGGCTCTGGCCGCAGGTGTTATTTTTTTCCTGATCTCATTCTTTTCCAGCGGCTGCCGTTCCGCATTTGTATCCGCGACGATCACAAACAAGAGCGGCGCTCAGGCAACACTTCTCGAAGTCGATTATCCCAGCGCCTCCTTTGGCGTCGGTGCGCTCGCTCCCGGCGCACAGTTCCACTACCGCTTCAAGATTCAAGGCAGCGGCCCCATCAAGCTTCAGTTCACCGATACTTCCGGCAAAGCGCACAGCGCCGAGGGCCCGGAGCTACTGGAGGGGGAACAAGGGACTTTGCAGATCGAAATCACCCCATCAGGTAATATTTCCTGGATACCCAATCTCACGAAAATCAGGTAGCCTAAGGCCTATTCCGGCGCTGGTACGTATCGCGCTCTTGCCGGTGAAATTGCTCTTAGAGAAACTTCCCGCTGCCAGGTAGCTCATGAAGAGCGATATGAACCGTTCGCATACTACAGAAACTTCGTCTGTTGATGTTAAGTACTTACTTATCCTGGCTGTCTTTTTTTGCGCTGTATTTCTGACAACTCAGATCAGTCTGGTGCTGGATGCGGGCGCTGAAGGCGAAGCTGCGTTCTGGTGGCCCAATGCCATTCTGCTCTCCGTTCTACTGCTGAACAGGCGAGAGCGCTGGCTTGCGATTTTCGTCATCGGATTTACCGCAAATGTTCTGGCTCATCTTGTCGGACGCGATTCCGTCCCGGTCAGCTTTGCGCTTTCAGGCTGCGACATGCTGGAAGCGGCGATTTCCGCTTATCCGTTCGCATGGACAACGGAGCGCTCGATTCGTTTTTCGCGCCCCCGTGAACTGGCTCGTTTATGCGTGGTGGGAGGTGTCATTGCGCCCGCGATATCCGCGGTCTGCGCATCGAGCCTGTTCCGCCTTCTCTATGATCGTGTGCCTCCCCATTTCGGCCTGAATTGGTTTCTCTCCAATTCACTCGGCGCAATCATCGTCACGCCGATTATTCTTTCCTTGTTTGACCATGAGGATACTGCGTTCTTTGAACGCAAGCGTATTCTTGAGGCCATCGGCCTCTTATCGCTGAAGTTCTTCTGTACCTATACTGTTTTTCAGCATATAGGCTTTCCTTTATTCTTCCTTCTTTTCCCTCCCCTGCTTCTGATTGTCGTGCGGCTTGGCATGCGCGGAGGCGTCCTCGGCGTCTGCATCATCGCGCTCTTTTCCATTGTCTTCACCATCCATCAACGGGGACCGGTGGCGATGATGCAGGATACAAGCTGGCAACGCCAGGTCTTTCACATCCAGGTGCTCCTTGCCAGCGCCGTGCTTTGCGTAGCACTGGTTGCTGTCGTACTCAATGAGCGCCGCATGCTCGAACAGGCAGCGCGCAAGAGCGAGCAGCTTTACCGGTTGCTGGCAGAAAACTCCCGCGACATCATTGTCCTCACGGACCTTCAGCACCGGCGCGAGTATATTTCTCCTGCCGTGCAGTGGACGATGGGATGGGACCCGCGCGATCTGGTCGGCACTACGTACCGGGACAGCATTGTGCATCCAGATGACATACCCGCGATGACTGCGACCCTTGACGCGTTGAAAAGCGGGGAACCAGCGAAGTCTCTGGCTTATCGCTGCCGGAAAAAGGACGGCAGCTATCTCTGGATGGAAGCGAACATCAGCCTTTACTGCGATCGCGTTACGGGGGAACCAATCGGCTATGTCAATGTCGTTCGCAATATAGCCGAGCGTAAAGCAGCCGAAGAGAAACTTCAGGACGCCTATCTGGCGCTCGAAGCCCTGGCTTCCGTCGATCCTCTGACAGGCGCTGCCAACCGCAGGCAGCTCGACGAATCCTTGTCGCAGGAATGGCGTCGCGCCATCCGCACAGGATCGCCTCTATCGCTTCTGCTGCTGGATGTCGATCATTTCAAGCTCTACAACGATCTCTATGGTCACCTGCGCGGCGACACCTGCCTGCGTCAGATCGCGGAAGCTGCGCTGCGCGTCTTCCAGCGGCCGGGAGACATCGTTGCGCGTTTTGGCGGCGAAGAGTTCGCTATCGTGTTGCCGGATACGCCCAGGTCCGGAGCGTTTGACCTCGCAGAGCATTTTCGCCGCACGATCGAAGAGCTGAATATAGAACATCCATCCAGCGACCACGGCGTTGTCACGATCAGCATCGGCTGCGCAACGCTCATTCCTGAACGAGGGACAAATACGGATATCCTCATCGACTCTGCCGATCATGCCCTTTACGAGGCGAAGCGCGCGGGCCGCAATCGCGTCATCGACGCTGTCGATCTTCGCGGACAAACCCTCAGCACCGGCTGATTACATCGACTGCACGGGAATGCGCAGCACGTCCTCAACCAGTCCCACTTCCTTCTGCACGAACGGTTCCGCATAACGCACACTACCCAGCAAGCCATAATGTCGTGCCTCGGCGAATGTGCGCTCGCGAATTTCTTCCTCAGGCACAAAAAGACCACTGCCTGCGGTCTGGTTCTGATATTGCGTTTTGTACGCCATCAGCGACTGGTGCCGCTGCTCGATGCAGGACGTAATATCGACGACAAAGCTGGGCCGCACATCGGCATACAGACTCGCATATAGAATCTTGAATGGCCGGTGCGGGGGCAGTCCGGTATCGAGTTTGGCGAGGCCGGAAAGAAAACACGCTTCGTAGCCCACTGTCGATGTCGTGTAGTGGTCGGGATGACGTCCGGTCCAGTACGGCAGAATGACGACACGCGGACGAACCTCTCGCAGAACGCGAACGATCTTGACGCGATTCTCGTATGTGTTCTCAACGCGGCCATCGGGAATGTCGAGCGCCTGCCGCCAGCTCACGCCGAGAATACGTCCCGCTTCGGCTGCTTCCGCCGCGCGGTCGGCGGCTGAACCGCGCGTACCTGCTTCGCCCTGCGTTAGATCGAGAATCGCGGTGCGCCAACCGAGCGCCTTCATCTTGAGCAACGTGCCGCCGCAGGTTTGTTCTACGTCGTCACGATGCGCGGCAATGGCGAGAATGTCGGCAATAGAGCTTTCTGGCATGATCTCCCTGGATTTTCGGCGAAGCGTCTCGCTTCCCTTCTCCTTCAGCTTTTGTATCACTGATTGGAAGAGCGAGCGTACATAGAAGGTTATTAGATTTACAACACTGTCGATAGCAACAGTGCCGATGACAATGTCATGCTGTTGCCTATGCGTTCTCGTCTCTTCCTCTTCGTGCTTTTACTTGCGGGTACTTTTTTCGGTGGAACGGGCAGTCTCCTTTCACAAACAAATCCGGATTGGGTCCAATCCTTCCCGCCGCACCGCATCATCGGAAACGTGTATTACGTAGGCAGCAGGGACCTCGCCGCATTTCTCATCACCACTCCGCAGGGAAACATTCTCATCAACAGCAACCTCACAACCTCGGTGCCGCAAATTAAGAAGAGCGTCGAGAAGCTTGGCTTCCGCTTCAGCGATATCAAGATTCTGCTGATCAGCCACGCCCACATCGACCATTGCGCCGGAAGCGCGCGCATCAAGCAGTTGACGGGCGCAAAGTATATGGTCATGGACGCCGACGTGCCCGAGATTGACGGCAAGTCAAAAGACATGTCCTATCCCGCGGCGAAGGTCGATCGTATCCTGCATGACGGCGATGAGGTACGGTTGGGCGATGCGGTGCTGGTCGCGCATCTGACGCCCGGGCATACCAAGGGTTGCACCACATGGACACTCAAGGTTCAGGATGGCGGCAAGGTTTACAACGTCGTCATTGTCGGCAGCCCGAACGTCAATCCCGGATACAAACTCGTGAACAATGCCCGCTATCCGCTCATCGCGCAGGACTACGAGAGAACGTTTCGCGTTCTGAAGTCATTACCCTGCGATGTATTCCTTGGTGCGCACGGAGGCTATTACGGAATGACAGAAAAATTTGCGCGCATCGGCGGCAGCGTAAACCCGTTCATCGACCCGGAAGGCTACAAGAGCTATGTCGCCGACAGAGAGCAGGCTTTTCTCGCTGCATTAAGGAAGCAGCAAGAAAAAGGCGCGATGTAAGCATCGCGCCTTTCCGATTCGTAGATTCGTGTCTAAGTCTAATAGGTCGTGTTGTCACCGTTGCTGGCGGCATCCATATAGGCCACGTCGTACGCAGTTCCGGTAACCGTCACGTTGGTGTTATCGCGCGCCGAGCCGTCAGAGGTGTTGTAGATATAGACCTGACCGCCCTCTGCCGTATAGACCTTGTTCAATCCGGTCACGGCGGCAATGCCCGTCCCATCTCCCTTGAACGATTCCACCAGCACCGAATTATTTGCTGTATTGAACATGGTGATGCAGCCGAAAGGCGTTCCCGGCGCAGTTGACTGGCTGAGCTTGTAACGCTCGCCGGACTGGCACTGATAAGAACCGATCCAGAGCGTGTTGCTATCAGCCAGGACCATCTTGTTGTGCGTGCCGTCGCTGATCGAAAACTGTCCGGTAACCTGCCCGGTGGACGTGTTCACAACCGAAAGGTTTCCAGCCAGTAGTCCGTCACTCTGCAACTGCTGCCCTGCGGCATAGAAAGTGGTTCCATTGAATACGCCGTTGGTCACGCCGCCTGGCACGGCAATATTGCTCGTTGCCAGCAACGCGATACCGCTGGCACCTACTCCGGACGGATTCAGCGAAGACCCGGTAATAGGCAGGGTGGTAATACCCGAGGTTGTGCCGCCGCATTCAGGGCCGCAATCTAGAACGTAGGCAGTCGTGCCGTCGGTCGAAAATACTGCCTTCGTCGGACGATCGAAGGACACGCCGCTCGCCGTGCTCACGGGAAAGACGCAATAGACGGGAAGATTCTGCGGCTCGCAGTCCTGCGCTGGCTGCGAATTCGGCAGACCCGGATTCCAGTGCGGATTGTTGATGGCCGCCTGCTGCTGGTCCGCGTTCAGATGCACGATGCTGTACACATCATTCGTGTTCTGTACAAAGGCCAGCGCAACCGTATTGCCCGGGTTCACCGAAACACGATAGACGCCGGGAAGGTTTAAGGTAATTGTCCCACCATGATCGATCACTGTAAGCGAATGCAGTGACTGCGAGGCCGCATAGATATAGGCCTGATCGCGGGAAATGAAAATGCTCTGGGATATCCCGTTGAGGCTGCTGGCTGCCGTCGTGTTTCCCACCTTCTCCGTCGCGTAGCTGATGGTGGTAAAACTTCCGTCGCCAATCGAATAAACGGCACCGATCTGCTGCTCGGGCATGTTCTGGATAGTGATGGGAAGAGCGCCCGAGAATCCGCTAATCGAGAAATTTATATTTACGTTGTTGAAGGCATGACGAATGTCGTAGAGCGCATCATCGAACAGCAGCGCACCTTTGCTGAGCGGGCTGGGATTCTGCACAGCGACGACAACGCGGTTCAGCACTCCGCTGGGTGGAAGGTTGCGGCCTGCAAAGTAAAAGTTCTTGCCGCAAGCGGTCAAAAACGATACGGAGCAAATCAATCCAACTACTAGAAGCAGACTTCTTCTCTTCAAATCCTGAAACCTCAAACGTTCCTCTTGGCAGAGTTCGTGGGAAAGCCAAGTATAACAAAGCAGGTGCACTGTAGTCTGTCCCTGCTAAGCGATTCATCGTGCTGCACTTGATTCCCTGCTGGCGCTCCAGCCACAAGTACCGTAGCATGACTACTAAGACATACGATGGCGAATCGTCTACATAACCTCTTCGGCAATCGCACTGTTCTATTTGACGGAGCGATGGGCACAATGCTTTATGCGCGCGGTATTTTTATCAACCGCTGCTATGACGAATTGAACCTCTCGCAGCCCGAACTCGTGCGCTCCATTCACGAAGAATATCTGCAGACGGGCGCCGAGGTCATCGAGACGAACACCTTCGGCGGAAACAGCTTCCGCCTTGCCCGTTATGGGCTGCAGGATCAGGTCGCTGCCATCAACAAGGCCGGAGTGCGCATCGCGCGTCAGGCCGTCGACCAGTTGAAGGACAAGCAGGCTGGAACTGCATGGGTCGCCGGATCGGTCGGACCGCTCGGTATCCACCTGGAGCCTCTGGGGAAAACCTCTCTTGAAGAGGCGCGCACCGCATTTGCGGAACAGATTCGAGGCCTGGTCGCAGGCGGACCCGGAGTCGGCGTAGACCTGTTGGTCATTGAGACCATGCCCGCGTTGAACGAAGCGGAGCAGGCATTGCTGGCCACGCGCGAAATCGCACCCGATATTCCAGTCATGGCAATGGTCACGGTCGATGAGGACGCGCTCTGCCTGGACGGCGCTACCCCGGAAATCGCAGCAGCCAAGCTGACTGCATGGGGAGCCGACGCTATCGGGGTCAATTGCAGCACTGGCCCGGCAACGGTTCTGACCGCAATTGAATGCATGGCGGCGGAGAGCAGTCTTCCCCTGGTTGTTATGCCCAACGCAGGCATGCCGCGCGCAGTCGATGGGCGCAACATCTACCTGTGTTCGCCGGAATACATGGCCAGCTTCACCAGGAAATTCCTGAAGGCGGGCGTGCAGTTTATTGGCGGCTGTTGCGGCACCACACCCAATCATATCCGCGCCATGAAGTCGGCGACGCGGGCAGTGGAAGCGCAGAAGGTCAGCCCCACCCACACATCGCGCGCGCCCATCGTAACGGAGACGCCGCCGGCGCCGCTGGAAGAACGTTCGCGCCTGGGCCGTCTTGTTCATGACGGCAAATTTGTAGCGATGGTCGAGATTGTCCCACCCAAGGGAATCGACTGCTCAAAGGAGCTCGCAGGCGCAAGTCTTCTCGCCGATCTCGGCATCGACGTCATCAATGTACCGGATTCGCCGCGCGCCTCGGCCCGTATGAGCGCGCAGAGCCTCTGCATTCAGATCCAGCAGAAAACCGGCATCGAGACGATCCTGCACTACACCTGCCGCGACCGCAATGTGCTCAGCATTCAGAGCGATCTCCTGGGTGCATCGTCAATCGGCCTCAAGAATATTCTGTGCCTCACCGGCGACCCGCCGAAACTGGGCAATTATCCGGATGCTACCGCCGTCTTCGACGTGGATGCCATCGGACTCGTCAACATCGTCAACCGGCTCAATCACGGGCTGGATATCGGCGGCAACCCCATCGGAGCGTCTACCGGCTTCTCCATCGCATGCGCGGCTAACCCGGGCGTCCCGGACATCGACAACGAAGTCCGCCGCTTCGCTTACAAGGTTGAAGCCGGAGCGGAGTACGCAATCACGCAGCCAGTCTTCGATCTGCGCGTGCTCGAAGCCTTTCTCAAGCGCATCGAAGGCTTCCGCATCCCCGTGATCGCTGGCATCTGGCCGCTTACCAGCCTGCGCAACGCCGAGTTCATGAAGAACGATCTGCGCGTCTCCGTTCCGGACAGCATCATGCTGCGCATGCAGCAGACGCCGACACCAGAAGCGGCGCGTGCCGAAGGCATTCTCATCGCACAGGAGATGCTCGAAACCGCGCGTCCCATGGTGCAGGGTGTGCAGGTCAGTGCGCCGTTTGGCCGCTACACCGTTGCCGCCGAAGTCCTAGCCAGCGTACTGCCCGGCACGACAAAGACAGCAAAACAAGACACGACCGAGGGAACTGGCGTTGGCAAGCTTTGAAGAATCGTTGAAGCGATTGGAAAAGATCGTAGAGCAGATGGAACGAGGCGACCTGCCCCTGGAAGATTCGATCAAGCTGTTCGAAGAAGGCATGCGCTTGTCCGCCGAGTGCAAAGAGCATCTGGAACAGGCCGAAGGCAAAGTACAAATCCTGATGAAGCAGCGCGACGGCTCGATGAGGGCTGAGCCGTTTCCACCACAGAAGTCTTAGCCCCGTAAGTCCTCCTCAACAGAGGGCCTGTTTTCGCCTGTTATTTCCCGTCGAAGTCCGCAAAGATCGCAGCGAGATCCAACACCACCGGGGTTCCCGCGACCGCAAAATAGTTCAACTCGATCCAGCTGCCCGTCGAGCAGTCGAAACCCTTGCGCGAAGCCGGATCAACAACCCAAATATTCTTCACGCCCATTTGCCGATAATCCTCAAGACGCTGGCGATAACGGTTCACTCGATCATCCGGAGAAAGAATCTCGATAACAACCAGAGGCGGCGTTTGTATGATTTGCTCCCGCGGCGCTGACATCGAGATCAGGCATACATCGGCGACACGAAAGCGTGTAGAGGACGTTTGAATTCGTATTTCGGGCACTGCCCGATAGCCCCACTCTTTGCTGTGTGCTCTAAACCAGGCCAGTAAAGACTCCTGCACATCCGAGTGATCCAACTCCCCCAAATTCCGCTCCTCGATGACTCCATCCACGTAGTCGCAATCGGGCTGATAGCTTGTATGCAGATACTCGCTCACCGATATCGGAAGATTATGCGCAGTCGCCATAAACGCCTCTTCTGCCTACATGATGCAACGTTCCATCACTGGTGTCCACGTTCGAAAAAAAACATGAGACCTCAACCTGCATTCTTAACCATGCAGCACTGTTCTATAAGCTTCACAATGTCATCGGTCATGTAATCGGGGGGCGCAATCACAAATTGCGGCTTGCCCTCGATCAGCTTCAGTGACATGCTGTTCCATCGTGGAACCAGACTTTGATTCGCCGAGCGAATCAGTACAGCGTCCGCACGGTCGAGAAACAGCCGCGCAGAATCCTTGAAGTCGGCTGTACCCGCATCGAGTACGGTCAGGTATAAATCCGGCTTGAGAAATTGCAAAATACTGTTCGACTCGACGACGGAGTTTTCGGCCGCCGCAAGCTCCTTGCGGATGCGCGGCATCGCTTCGGCCAGCATGCCGATGCGTGTTCGCACCCAGATCGATCTTTCCGCGCCTGACGCCAGAAATCTCGCGGTATCGGTTCCGCTGGTGCGGCTGCGCTCTTCACTGACGGCGAGCGTGTGATCGTCGGTCTGGCAATCGCACGGTTCGCCGTTTGCAGTGCAGAAGCCGTGTCCGTATTGCGTAATCTTGAAAGCTGTCCAGTGAAGCTGCGGGAGACGCGCAATCAGGCTCGCAACCACCGAGGTCTTGCCGATATTGCGCGAATGGCCGCCGATGACGACGATAGCCACGCTAGTCCTCTTTCTTTTTCGCCGCGCGGGTGAGGCGCGCAAGAGTGGCCAGTTGCTTCAAGTAGTCTTTGAGAGGCTGCGCCGGCGTTCCCCAGAAGACAATGCCCGGACCGCGAAGCTTCTTCTTCGGCAGAATACCGGCTTGCCCTCCGAGAATGACCTTCTCGCCAATCTCGGCGTGATCTCCAATCCCTACCTGTCCGCCAAGAATAGCGTCGTCGCCGATGACGCTGCTGCCTGAAACACCTGTCTGCGCGGCAATGACGACGTTCTTCCCCACACGAACGTTGTGGCCAACGTGAACGAGGTTATCGAGTTTCACCCCGCGCGCAATGCGCGTCTCCCCAAGCGCCCCGCGATCGATCGTCGTATTCGCCCCTATCTCCACGTCGTCTTCTACAATCAGCACGCCCTGCTGCGGAAATTGCAGATACTCGCCCGTCGCGGCATCGCGGACATAGCCAAAACCATCCGCGCCCAACACGGCTCCGGCATGAACGACAACGTGGTCGCCAAGCGTAACCCCGGGATATAAAACAACTCGCGGGTAGATGTTGCAGTTTTTCCCGACATGCACCCCGGCTCCTATGACCGAACCCGCGCCGATACTGCTTCCCTCGCCAATTGCCGCGCCCTCTTCAACGACCGCATAGGCCGCGATGAAAACCTTCTCGCCCAGTGCAACATTTGACGCGACAGCCGCCGCCGGATGCACACCCGTCTTCCGGTCCGACGCCCTCAACAACTGTGCCGCGCGCGCAAACCCGAGACGAGGCTGGCGCATCACCAGCAGAGGCTTTGTGTCAGCCGCTTGCCGCGCCAGGTCTTCCGTCACCAGGACGGCGGCCGCCTGTGAATCGAGCGCCTCGCGCAATGCCGCTTCATCTTCGGCAAAGACAAGAGCGTCGGCGTCAGCATGCGCTGCACTGGCAACACATCGGATCGCCGCACCGGTCTCGCCGCGCAGCTCTGCGCCAATGGAAGCCGCAATCTCCTTGATTGGAAGCATGAATTATCCCTGATCTCTCATCGTCCATACACCGGCGCTTCGCCTTCCGGACGTGTCTTCCATCTCCGGTGCACCCACAGCCACTGATCAGGATACAGTCTCACATAGTCCTCGATAACAGCCGTGCACCTGGCGGTGTTGGTAACGGCGTCGGCCTCGTCGTCGCCCGTGCGGTCGAAAACAATCTCCTCGCCGAAGTGGAGCACATATTTCTGCTCCGCTTCTTCCCACAGCATGAAGCCCGGCAGAACTGCCGCACCCGTCTTGAGCGCTACCCGCGCCAGTCCCGAGGCCGTGCAAGCCAGCTTGCCGAAGTACGGCACAAAGACGCCCTGCGGCGGCGTCATGTTCGTGTCCATAAGGATGCCGACCGTCTCTCCCTGCCGCATCGCCCCCAGCAGTCCGCGCGCAAAGTCGTCCTTATGCAGGACGCGGTTTCCATGGAGGCAACGAATGTTGTTGACCAGCCGGTCTACTCTGGCATTGTCGAGGCGCCGGATCACCATGCTCATGGGATAGCCCCTCAGCGAGTGATAGAAACTCGACAACTCCCACACCCCCAGATGCCCGGTGACAATGAGCACACCTTTGCCTTTATCGCGAGCGGACAGGTAATTCTGCAAACCTTCATAGCGAAGAAAGGATTGCGAATTTTCCGGCGTGTACTTCGACATCTGGCAAAACTCAGCCAGCAGCCAGCCGAGGTTGCGATAGAGCCTGCGCAGCGTGTCCTGCCGCTGCTCATTCGTCCACTCAGGAAATGCCATCTTTAGATTCTTCACACCAACACTTCTGAGCCTGGACACAAGCCGGTAGGCCAACGCACCGATCCCGGCACCCACATGCCGCGCCAGGCCGCGCGGAAACAGGCCCAGGAAGCGCACCAATACCCAAACAACAGCGAACTCAAGGCTTTCTTGCATTTATAGAAATTTAATTGTCAGTGTAAATGCAAAAAGAATCTGTAAGTTCGACTAAAATCCAGCAAGAAAAAAAGGGCCGCAATCTGCGGCCCTTCTCATTTCAATCAATTGGGTGCGGCTTATTGCTGTTGCGAAGTGTGGAAGTATTTCGCAATCGTGCGCAGAAACGGACGCGAATCCTCTGGTGGCAGAACATTGCCTTTCAGAATTTGGTCGAAAGTATGCGGCGCGCCATACAACAGCGTCGTATCATCCGTATTCTGGCTGACGGTCGTGCCATCGAGATCGATTCCGGCAAACAGACCTTTGCTGCGTGAGTAGGTCAGCAGTTCTGATTTCAAGGAAATATCGGTCGCAGCCTGCGCGTTGCGCCCAACCGGGCCAGCCGAAGCGGAAGCATCTCCGCCGATCTTGAACTTGCTCTTCAGTAGATCCTGCAAACCCTTGTCATTGACCGCGACCAGCACCAGGTCCGTGCCCTGTCCGCCGATCTGGAACCCGAATGATCCGCCCGCCATCCGAATGAACACCGGACCGCTCCAGCCGCGTCCCGTGCGGCAGGTGACAACGCCCTGACCATACTGAGCCCCAATAATAAACGCGCCCTTCTTCAGGCTGGGAACCACCGCAATGCAGGTGGCCTCTTTGACAATCGAATCCGGAATGCCCTTGTCCGGGGTCTGCATGACCTCATCGATGACAGCGCGTGCATTCTCAAGTCTCTCGTCGAGAGTTGCTTTATCGCTCGCCGCAAGCGCGGGTAAGGTCATTCCTGCAAGACACAACAACGCAAGTATTTTCTTCATATTGATTTTTCTTCTCCATTACGATCGATAATTTTGCTTCATTCTTCTTTGAAAACTGCTTTTAAAAGCTCGACGCCGCCTACCCATCCTTCAGCACTATGCTGCAAGCGTCAAGAAACTCCGGGGAACGGGTTCATCATCCCAGACATTGGGATGCCGGGTATGTCGCTCGGGTTGAGTTATACGGAACAAAGAAACGCAACAAGACCCCAATTAAGCGGGATATATCTCATGAAAAGATTTTTTAGGGGGAGAGGGGAGGGCTGCACCCAGAGTTATAAAAACAATAACGAGGAAAAAATAGGGGTGGCCATACAGTGATCTGTACAGGCCAGCCCCGTTCCCCAGATCTGCGTTGTTGCTGATTAAGGTTGTACGGCTTTCCTGGGGGTGACGCAAGATAACAGAGGTAGGATGGACCTAAGTAAGCCCTCCGGAATCAATGCCGGATTAAAAACGGCCCTAGTTACCATGCCCGGGGCCGTCGCCCAAAGCATGTTTTGCCGCATGAATGGACAGCGCGATGCGGTTGCCGACACCAACTTTCCGCATCATTCGTCCGACATAGGACTTGACCGTTCGGACCTCAATCCCCAGTGCTTCGGCAATCTCGCGGTTAGACCGCGCCGATACCAGCAACTGAAGCACTTCCAGCTCGCGATGAGTAAATTGTGGAGCCGACCGTGCCGAGAGTGTTCCCCCGTCCACCATGCGATCCACCAGCATGGACAGGGGCCGCCGTGGAGCCCAGATGGAACCGCTGGCTACAACCTCCACTGCCCTGCCCACCTCTTCCGGGGTGGCAGTATCCTGCAGATAGCCCTTCGCGCCGGCCGAGATCGCAGCGATGACGCTCTCATCATCGCCTTCTTCACTCATGACGATGATGCGAATCGCAGGGATTCCAGCCCGCAGACGTTCGATCGTTGTCAGAGTTTCGGCGGGAACCATGAGGCTGATCACCGCTAAATCCAGAACATCCGCGGCCAACAGCCCATCCAGGTCGGCTTCGATCAGAGAAACGCCGTGGATCTCTTCAAGAGTGATGCGCAGCCCTGTCCTGCGAATTGGCTCGACAGCAAACAAGCCAACCTTCAACTGCTGCGCGTAAATACGTTTAGCGTCCATTAGAGCTTCGGCAAAACAATTCCCTGCTGCTTCTGATACTTTCCGCGACGGTCGGCGTAGCTGATCTCGCACACCTCGTCCGACTGAAAGAACAGAATCTGGCAAAGACCCTCATTAGCATATACTCGGGCCGGTAAAGGAGTCGTATTCGAGATTTCCAGCGTCACGAAACCCTCCCACTCCGGCTCAAACGGGGTCACATTCACAATGATGCCGCAGCGGGCGTAGGTTGATTTCCCAACACATATCGTTAAAACGTCGCGCGGAATCTTGAAATATTCGACCGAGCGCGCCAGTGCAAAAGAGTTGGGGGGGATGATGACTGACTCGGCCTGCACTGTCACAAAAGACCGCTCATCAAAGTTCTTAGGATCGATAATAGCGCTGTTTACGTTTGTAAAGATTTTAAATTCATCAGAAACCCGCAAATCGTAGCCGTACGATGACAATCCATAAGAAATAACCCCCTCTTTGACCTGCTTTTCGCTGAAAGGGTGGATCATCTGCTGCTTTGTGGCCTGTTCACGAATCCAACGGTCGCTCTTGATTGCCATGCAACTCCTTGCTCTGCCTCTTAAGGGTAACGCGAAATGAAAAAAAGTAGAATAATCCACTCAAAATGTGCATCTTAAGTGACATCCGGCGCATTGACAATGAGGGAAAAGCTTTCTAGTATCCCTGTAGTCGCAAATCCAGTCGGCAGAGCCTTACACAACAGAGGTGAACGCGTTGATAAAACAAGACATTATCCATCACGTCATCGAACGAACGGGCTTGCCGCGCAATAAAGCGGAAGCCGCCGTCGATACCGTCTTTGAAAGCCTGAAAAAAGCTCTCGCGGAAGGCGACCGCATCGAACTGCGCGGTTTCGGCGTCTTCAACGTTCGCCCCCG
>JAATFH010000298.1 GCA_015655315.1 Terriglobales bacterium | reverse complement strand
TCTGGCGCGCCCGCATGCAGTTCTACAACGGCGAAGATCCTGCTACCGGCTCCGCCGCCGGCTGCGCGATTTCGTACCTGGTCCGTCACGGCTTCGCAGCTTCAGACGAGCAGTTGCACATCCATCAGGGCATTGAAATGGGGCGTCCCAGCATCATCGACGTGCGCGCAAAACTCGACGGCGATTTAGTTCGGAAAGTACGCGTCGCAGGCAGCACTGTTTTCGTAGCAAAGGGACGCTTTTTCCTTGAGTGATTCACATGCTTTCAACAGGCTCGATATCGCGCATCGTCAATAACCATGCCGCAAAATCAAAATTCAGTGAATCTCCAGTAAAAAATTCATCGACTCTTCGCTTGATATTCCCTGTTTACACGCGGCTCTGCGATTCGTACTCTTGGCAAGCGTTCCGGAATTTTGGAATGCAACTTTCGCCGATTACATACAACTGAATGAGAGCCAGAGTGCGCAGGCATGCGCGCTTGCGGCCACTATAGCGAAGCCTGCCACCTTCCGGAATCCAGCCCGAGAAACGCGCAAGTACCGTTTTAGTTGCCTGGTTGTTGCGCTGGCAACCATGCCCCGCCTCTGGCTAACCGCATCCCGCTTTGAAGACGGGAGCTGCGGCACCGCGCATACGCGTGGAGGACGATTTGTTTTTAAAAAAGCCTCCACGCGGCGCGGAAAGCACAGTCTCGTTTCACCATGTGCGGAATTGCGGCCCAACGATCCCCCACACGGGCGCGCACACTTGAAGTGTGTCTGCCCTCAGAACCGCTTCGCCTATGCTCGCGAAGCAGTCAGGATGTTTATGAGGCCCAGAAAAGTCATTCTCTGCGTAGACGACAATGAACAAGCTCTCTCCGTTCGCAAATTTCTCCTGGAAACTCGCGGTTACCGCGTACTCTCTGCCCTCTCAGCCGAAGAGGCGCTGGAGATCTTCCGCAGCGGCGGAATCGATCTCGTGTTGAGCGATCTGCTGATGCCGCAAATGGACGGCAACGAACTGGTGCGGCGCATGAAAGAAATTACGCCGGAAGTGCCGATGATCATCGTCAGCGGAACCGTCAAAGCCTTCGACCGCGCCAACCGCGCCGACGCGTTTCTCCCCAAAGGAGCCTGCACCCCGCTTGAGATGCTGGAGCGCATCCGCATCATGATGGCCCGTAAGCGCGGCCCCAAGAAGGTGCTCCGACCCTACCATGAAGCTCCCGAAACCCAGCCGGTTGCCGCTATCGCCGCTATTGCTTAAGTGGTATCGACATAGAAAACGGCAGGGGAAGGATTTATTCCAACGGAGATGTTCTACATGGTGATGACCGTGGAAACGAGGGCTGCATTTACAATCAGAGAGTGCAGCCCATCATCACCGCTGAAAATTTGTCGAAGGTCTACCGCGCTGGAAAAGTCGAGGTTCAGGCCCTTCGCAATGCCTCCTTCACCATCGAGCCGGGAGAGTTCGTCAGCATCGTTGGTCCTTCTGGCAGTGGAAAGTCGACGCTCTTTTATATTCTGGGCGGGCTGACGCGTCCGACCTCGGGCCGCGTCATCATTGATGGAGCGGACTTCAGTTCTCTCAACGACTCTGAGCGCACGCTCATGCGCAAGACAAAGATCGGCTTCGTCTTTCAACGCTTCAATTTGCTGCCAACGCTGACGGCAGCGCAGAATATCGAAATCGCTTACGAAATTTCCGGACGTAAAGAGCCGCTCGATCGCGGTTATCTGGAGCGCCTCATGAAGCTTCTGGGCATCAGCGAACGCCTGGAACATCGCCCGTCGGAATTATCCGGTGGAGAGCAGCAGCGTGTTGCCCTCGCGCGAGCGCTCATCACGCATCCTGCGATCATCCTGGCCGACGAGCCAACCGGCAATCTCGACAGCAAGAATTCGGATGCCGTGCTCGATATGCTCTCGCGCTCCAACCGCGAACTGAAACAAACCGTATTGATGATCACCCATAACCCTGAAGCCGCTGCCATCGCCGACCGCATTCTGCACATGCGCGACGGAGAGATCGTCGGCATCGAGGCAGGCAAGGGCCATCTGATCACAGCGCGGCCCTGATCGAATGGGGCAGAAGATATGTTCTATTCTTTTCGGGCTATGGGTTGCGTTGACCGTGCGCGCCCCCAGCCGATATACTCAATAAGTACCAAGCGGGAGTAGCTCAGTGGTAGAGCATCGCC
>JAATFH010000355.1 GCA_015655315.1 Terriglobales bacterium | reverse complement strand
TCCGGTTCGGTCAGGTTGTCATTGTGCGCCGTTCTTGAATACGTCCTCGGCGAAGAAATTTTCTACGCGCGCTTCGTCGCGCAGCATTTCCAGATAGGCATTGCGAAGCAACTGCGAGCGGGCGTCGCGCAACTGGCCACGGATGGTCTGCTGCACACGCGGGTCATTCAACTCGCGTTGCCCGGCGGCCTGTCTGTCGATGAGCTTGAGGATTTGGTAGCCAACGGTCCTGTGCTGGTTATCGAAGACGGGCATGATCTCGGTGATCTGGCCGGTCTTGATTTTGCCGATGGCGGTATAAACGTCAGGGCTTGAGCGCAGCTGCGATTCGGAGACGAAGCCCATGTCGCCGCCGTTCGAGGAGGTATCGGGACGCTCAGAAAAATTCTGCGCGAGCAGTCCGAAATCTTCACCGCTCTCCAGCCGGTTGTGCAGCGTCTCGATCTTCTTCTTCGCCTCGGCGTCGTTGGTTGCCTTGCTGTTCTGCAGGTTGACGGTCTGCTGCTGGGGCGGAAGCGGAATCGAAGTCACCATGATCTGCGCGAGATGATACATCGGCTCGATCAGGTTGAACTCGGATTTATGCGCGTTGTAATAGGCGCTGATGTCCCCATCCGAGATGTTGATCTTCGAGTTGATTTCCTTGTTAAAGAGTTTCTCTTCGGTCTTCGCGCGGCGAATCTGGCGCTTCAGATCGTCAAGCGTGCGGTGGCTGTCGGCCAGTCGCTTGTTGAATTCTTCCTGCGTGAACGGCGCCTTCAATTCATTGATCTGATTGTCTACTTCTTCATCGGAGTCCACTAAATTCAGTTGCGCGGCGCGCTCCATCAGGATTTCTTCATCGATGAGATTGCGAAGGACGTTCAGGCGCACGTTGTCTGCCTGCTCCTTCGATGGCTGCTGGTGCGACTCGCCAAGATTGCTCTGGTAAAGCTGCTCTACTTCGGAGCGCATGATGGGCTTGCCATTCACCGTTGCCACGACATCGGGACCATGGCTGCGGCGGCAGCCGGCGACGCCGACAAAACAGAGAGCAGCCACTCCAAGGAAAGCTATCTTCTGGGGAAATTTCACTGCCTGGTAAAGGGAGTTGCCATTCGATAAAGGTTGCAACACTTGTCTCCTTGGGAGCGCGGCGGTCGCGCTCGCCAGTCTATTCAGAATAATCGTCGCATTCATCGCTGAAAAGCCGCCGCTATCTTTCACCCGGACTCTTTGTCCCGCTATCGGGTGTGGATGGAGGAGTCGGGGCGGCGGGCGACGCGATGCCTTCGGACTTCAAGGCGCGATCGATGGCCAGCCACAGCTGAGATTCAGGGAGCGCCCCGGAGAGCCGCTCGCCGTTGATAAAGAGGGTCGGCGTGCCGTCGATACCGAGGGCCTCGCCCTCCTTCATGGAAGCGCGCACCACGGAATCGTCCTGCTTCGCCAGGCAGGCGTCGAGTTTCACCGTGTCCAGCTTGCTGCGCTGGCCTTCGTCGCGCGCCAGCTTGTCGAGCATCGCCGCTGACTTGGCCGGATCACGCTGCGGGCCGGAAATGTCGTCGCCGTGCATGTGCAGGTAATCGACATAATTCCAGTACGCGGTGGGATTCTGCGCGGAGAGACAGCTGGCGTCAACCGCAGCGCGGAGAGCCCACGGATGAATCTCGACGAGCGGGAAGTCCTTGTAGACGATCCTGACTTTATCTTTGTAGCGGTTCAGGGTGTCGGGAAAGAGCTGCGCGTGCATACGGGCGCAGTAAGGGCACTCCAGGTCGTCAAAGTTGATGATCGTGACTTTGGCCTGCGGATCGCCGCGCATCGGACGGCTGTCGATCGTGATCAGCTCCGAGGCATCTTTGCTGATGTCCCACTTCGAGAGGCGAGCAAGCGTATTACCGTCTTTGGAAATAAGAAAATTCAGCGTCTGCTTTTTCGTCTGGTCGGACGAAGAGGTAAATGTAATCGGCAATGCGTCAAATCCAGCGATGTCGCTCTTGCTGCGGGCACCTACATCAACGCGCCAGTCCTGCGGAACACCGAGCTGAGAACGAACGAGAGTCTCGATGCGGCGATCGACTTTTGGGGTGATGGAAGTGTCCTGTGCCTTGCATCCAGCTGCCAACAGGGCGAGCAGGCAGCCGAACAAAAAACGGGTTCGAAACAAGAAAACCACCTTTCTCCGGTGGGAGAAATCTTATATCTCGATTATCTCATCCACGCCGTGTTCAGGCAGACCAGGAAATCATCTAGAAGATGCGCGCAGCGCGGCGCAGGCTGCCGGCTGAACCGACTCCGGCGAGAGTGAAGCTGTAGAGGTACTGCGTATCGTCGCGGACGGCTCCGAGCGAGTAGCGGCGGACCTCGAAGCTCAATCCGCAGCAATCCCAGTTGTAGGCCGCCTGTCCCGCGCCGTATTGCAGCTGGTTCTGGACGAAGTCGTACCCGATGCTGCTCCCGGCGCTCAGACCGGCCTTGGTGGAGGCTCCATAGCTGGCGGCGAAGCGCAGCTGGTTGTAGTTGGAGGTGGCGCTGGTGTTCGGGGTTATCTGCACAGACGTGGAGGAGGGAGCCTCGGGCGCATTCAGATGGAAATCTCCGACCGAGAAGGCATAGTCACCCTTCTTGTATTCCACGTACACGTTGCTTGCGGTAATGCGGCCCAGGCGCGGGTCGTAGTCGAGATCCCATTCCACGTTCGTAAGGGAAGAAGTCCGCATGTTCAGCCGCGAGACTACGGGAGAGAAGCTGCGCGGTCCCGTCAGGAAGGCTACACCGGTGAGATCGAGCGTCGTCGCCAGCACGTTGCGGGTGCCGGTTGTGACGGCGCGGCTGAAGTCGGTGTTGAAGAAATATTTCTGCGCCACCTGCCAGGAGAGCCAATCGACGGTGCCACCGCCGCAGAGATCGTCCGGGCCGAGAGCCTCATCGCCCTTGCAGGGATGCGGGTGGAGATGGCGCAGGAAGACGCGCTGCGTCAGCGAATAGTCGAGCTCGCTGGTGTCGCTGGCGATGTCCACATCATCGAAGCGCAGCACGGAGTCGAAATTATCGATGCCGTTGACGTAGTGATACTGTACGTCGGGCTCGATGGTGTGGCGCACGTCACCGCCCAGCAGATGCACCAGCCAGGGCGCGGTAAAGTCGCGCTCGATGGCCGGTGGACGGAGATCGATGCCCGCCTCAAAGTCCTTGCGATTGACGCTGGCGTCGCGCTCGCTGGGCACGACGCCGAGCGGGGCAGGGTTCTGGCTCTTGCCGTAAAACGTATCGCGCACGGCTACTTCCGGACGGAAAGTCCAGCCGCCTGCGGAAAATGGCAGGGAAAGATGCGGATACAGATCGACACGGGGAACCTCATGGATCTTGAATGTTCCCGTATTCATGTCGTTACTGGGTTCGGAGCGGGAGAGCCCTGTGACCGAGGCGATGCCGCCCCACATCAACGGCGTGTCTCCCAGATAGTGGTCCTCGCTCTCCAACTCCAGCGCGGGCAAATGCAAGATGCGAATTTCCGCGTTGGTGGTCGTGTTCTGGAAGCTTTGATAGCGATCGAAACGGAGGCTTTCCGCGAATCCGTTCAGCGCATGCGCGCCGAAGATCTGCGATTTCACTTCAGAGTTGATCGCTATGGCATAGTTTTCTTCAAATGCCTGGCGGTAGGCATAGGCGCTGAGATATTCCGCGTCAGCGACGGCGCGGGTGTGCTGGCCCCAGTCGCGGCGACCGTCGATCAGCAGGTCGGTGCCGCCCTGATTTTCCGCCTCGGGTAACCGGTCGAGCAAGGCGTGGACGCGCACGTTGAGGAAGTTCTCCCCGAAGCCGCGATAGCGGAAGATGCCCATGGGGGAAAAGCCGCGTTTGGAAAAATATTCTGCGCCTACGGTCAGATCGGAGTTGCGGCTGAGAGCGAAATAAACTTCCTCGCCGAAGATGAAGCCCTTCGTCGTGCTGTTGCCGATGATCGGCAGCAGAATTCCGGAGCTGCGCGTTTCCTCGCTGACCGGGTGCGTGACGTAGGGAAGATAAAACAGCGGCATGCCGAGAAGCTGGAACCAGGTGTTGCGGGCGCTGGCTTTTCCATCCGCAAGATTGATTTGCTTCGACAAAAGCCGCCAGTCGGGTTTTGGCAGGCGGCAGGAGGTCATGGTTCCGTCGATGACCTGGTAGCGGCCGGTGCCGAGTTTGATGACCTCGCGTCCGGTGATGGCAAACGGGTTGGGCGAGGTGAAGACCATTCGTTTATGCGGTCCCGGCACGACGCCCAGCGTGCCGACCACATCGTAGAAGTGGGCCGTGTCCTTATCGAGATTCATCTCACCATGCGTCGCCGTGATGTGCTCGTTGTCCGGACTGCCGTCGACGATCAGGTGGCCCTCGGCGACGACTTCGGCGGTATCG
>JAATFH010000429.1 GCA_015655315.1 Terriglobales bacterium | reverse complement strand
GTCGTTTAGTAAAGAAGCGCAAGTTGACGCCAGCCAGGATCAGGGTAGGCGTTTACAACTACGCCTCAAATCGTGCATAGGTTCTCGCTACAAATGACTTCGGATTAGCCAACATATTTATTACCCGCGCAAATATTTCAATTCAAAGAATTTTCGGTTGCTCCCTGGTGACTAAGGTTTTTTTAGGACGAACTCTAGGGTCTTTAAGTAACGGAACTAGGGTGTTTCACGGATATAACTCCAGCCAGAACTACGGCATTATAGAGGTGGTTCGAAGATGTAACCAGCGAAACAAGAAAGTCGCCTGAAAGCATCTTTCCTTCACGTCTGAACACATCAGAGCTGTGGACTTCCTCTTGAACAGCCTCTGATTCCTGGGTAAAGGGCAAGATTCCCTCGCTGCCTCGCACTCCGGAACGAATTGCCAACCGCCGCAGTGGGGCGTTTCATCGTCGGCACCTCGCCAAATCAGACGTAACCAGACCAAAGCAATTTATAAACACGGCCGTCTGCGACCCGGACGAAGCAGCCGCAGCCGTGTGCACTTCGGCCTCTTTACGTCCCAAAAACTCCCTCAAGGCGGAATATGAAATCGCTTCCATGTAGTCTCGTAATCCTTTCGGCACTTGCAACTCCCGCATTTGCCGGTGTCACGGTCAGCAGCCCAATCAATGCTTCTGAAGTGTCCTCTCCGTTTGTTCTCTCGGCTGATGCTTCAACCTGCTCCTCGCAGACCGTAGCCGCAATGGGCTACTCCATCGATGACAGCTCCAACACGACCATTGTGAATAGCACCTCCGTTCAGGCGACCATTACCTCTGCACCGGGCGCCCACACGCTGCATGTAAAAGCATGGGGCAACCAGGGTGCCGTATGCGTCACCGATATCACTCTATCGGTAGCAAATCTTGCGAGTTCTCCCGCCATGCCGTCGACTGTCGCCGGCGTCAGCGGCATCCAATCACTCAGCAATTGGCAGGCAGTCAATGACTCAGCAAGCGGCTCCGGTTCCTCAACCGGCGTCATGACCATGACAAACACTCCCTCACAGTCGGGATTTGCTCGCAAGTTCTCAACCACCTATACCAACTATGGTGGAGAGCGGTACCACGTGACCTTCGGTGACGACACAGAGTCGAAAAACTTCCTCTACGATGTCTGGGTGTATCTCGACAGCTCCTCCAGCCAGATCGCTAACCTAGAGATGGATATGAACCAAGTTATGTCCAATGGACAGACCGTTATCTTCGGTTTTCAGTGCGATGGCTACAGCAGCACATGGGACTATACCATCAACAAAGGAACTCCTCAAAAACCGGTGGACCAGTGGGTCCAATCGAAAGCCAAGTGCAATGTCCGCAACTGGAGCATCAACACCTGGCATCACGTGCAGATCAGCTACTCACGCGACGATTCCGGGAATGTCACCTATCAATCGGTCTGGCTTGATAACAACAGGCAGGACATCAATGCAACCGTGCCCTCGGCCTTCGCACTCGGATGGGCTCCCGTGCTGCTGACAAACTTTCAGGTCGATGGCCTAGGGGCAAAGGGAGCGCCAACGGTATACCTCGACAACCTGAAGGTCTATCGCTAGTAAAGCACACAACCATCCATTCCGCCTATTTCGGGAGAAGGCGTTCGCTTCGGGTGAACGCCTTTTTGTCACAAACTAAAAAACGTTGGGAACGTTCACGAAGATCACCTTGTGAGCGATCGCATACTGCACCAACTCGGCCTTGTTATGCAGATCCAGCTTTCGCATCAGGTTGCTCTTATGCGCCTCTACAGTTTTGCCGCTCAGGCTCAAAAGAATGGCGACATCTTTTACCGTCTTGCCCTCCGCCAGCAGGCGCAGCACCTCGCGCTCCCGCACCGTCAGCGAATCCAGACTGGTGTCTTCCATCGGCCGGTTAAAGAATCGATCGGCCATCGGAATATGCTTCTCTCCACGATGAGCCTTATGGATAGCGAACTTCAACTCCTGCGCATCGCTCGATTTCAGAACATACGCGTGCGCGCCTGCTTCAATCGCCCTGCGGATGAAGACGTCGTCATCGTAGCCGCTCAGAAAAATTACTTTGAGGTTCGGGTTCGATTTCTTCGCCAGCCGCGCCGCATCGAAAGACGAGCTTCCCGGCATCGCTACATCCAGAATCAGAACATCGGCTCTCTCTTTAATCGCAGAATTTGCCGCTTGCCTGGCATCATCGAATGCCCCGACAAATTGAAGATCTCCATCTCGCGCGAGTGCATACAGTAAAGCCTGTCGCACCAGAATGTGGTCATCAGCAATTACGCAACGAATCACGTTTTTCTTTCGCCACTCGCAATCTGCAAAAAACTCCACAGCCTACATCTGGAACAAACCTCGTAGCACGCATTCAATGACTCAAGGCAAAACAAACCTGCCAACCGCCGGATAGACGTGTCATCTATCCCTGATTTATCAGTCCTTTATCGGTCGCAGCAATCTCCATTTTTTGATGCAATCAGTCGCAGAAATCCGTACCTTTGATGCCATCTATCGTGGCAATCTGAACTTGTTTGATGCAATCGGTTACAGCAATCTGTACTTTTTGATGCCGCGTGGCAACAATTTGTTGACATTATCGTCGTTCGACTGCAGCTGGGTCAACCCTCCCTACGACCTTCCGGCAGGCTGGCCACTCAAATGCGCGAAGTTTCCCCGCAAGTCGCGGCTTGGCAACTTGCTCTTACGAGCGAAGGTGGCGATATCGTTTTTGCTGATCTGCCGCATTGTGCCATCACTTTGAGATCGGTCAACAGAGCTATTCATATTCTCCTTTCTTTTGACCAAATCTTAAAATCAGAGTCAATCACACTTGAAAACGTGCTTGTTTATCTTGAGAGACTTCAACTTCGATTCGAGAGTCGTTGGAGGAATACCTAACACAGCGGCCGCTCCTAACGGACCGGAGACTTTGCCATGGCACTTCACCAACGCCTCCTCAATAGCAGTCCTTTCAAATTGCTCGACTCCAATATTGAAGGTGCCAGATGATTGGTGTCGCAATTCCGGTAACAACCAGTGTTCGTCGACTGTGAAGGTGTCGCCGTCGCACAAAACCATGGAACGTTCGGCTACATTTTGCAGTTCTCTAATATTGCCCGGCCAGGAATATGAGCACATCATATCGAGTGACTTCTTTTCTATTTTGGTCACTTTCTTCCGCATCTTGCCTCCGAAGCGGTGAATGAAGTATTCCAGGAGGACGGGTATATCTTCCCGCCGATCACTCAGGGGAGGGACCAAGATCGGAAAAACATTCAAGCGATAGAACAGGTCGACCCGAAAAGTACCAGCGGTCATAGCGGCTTTCAAATCCCGGCTGGTTGCAGCGATTACCCGGACATCTACCGTGATTGGAACATTTCCGCCCACCCTCTCAAACTGATGTTCCTGCAAAACGCGCAGGAGTGCGATCTGAATCTCAGATGGAAGATCCCCAATTTCATCCAAGAAGATTGTTCCGCCGGATGCGAGTTCAAACCTTCCAAGCCTTCTCTGGTCTGCTCCGGTAAAGGCCCCTTTCTCGTGGCCAAATAGTTCTGACGCAATCAAGGAGGGGGTCAACGCCGCGCAGTTGACGCACACAAGTAGGCGATCAGCTCTTCGCGATCGCTTATGGATAGCACGTGCGATAAGCTCCTTCCCTGTGCCGCTTTCTCCGGTGATCAGAACAGTAGTGTCCATAGGTGCCACCTTGGCGACGCTCGAAAGAACTTTTTTCAGCGGCGGGGATGAGCCGACGATTTCCTCGAACATCGATGCCCTATCCACTTCCTCGCCCAGCGCTTTTACAACCTGGTCTGACAGCTCTCGCTCTTCCACCATACGTACTTGAAGCGCTTGATTGGCTTTTTCCAGCTCCAGACATTTCTCCTCCAGTTTGTGAATCAGCGTTTCGCTGTATTCCTTAAGGAGTGCCACTTCCGAATGTGTTGACTTCCGACGGTCCGCAGGTCCGCGGAATCGCGTTGAGTCTAACACGTGTTGCAGGCGTGCTAAAAAAACATCTGGCTCAGCCGGCTTGAGAATAAATGCATCGGCCCCGAGATTGAACGCCAGCCGTTCGTCGGATGGTTCCGTGTAAGTAGATGTGTAAATAATGAAGGGAATTCTTTCGAGAAGCGCATCATGCCTCCACTCACGAAGAAGGGTGAAGCCATCCATCACGGGCATCAGAAGGTCAGAAATGACGACGTCGGGCGGCTTCGTGTGAGCCTTTGACAATGCCTCTTTGCCGTTGCGTGCAGATTGTGTCTCAAATTGACTACCCAGCAGAGCTTCGAGGTACGCCAAGTTTTCGTCTTTGTCGTCAACAATCAGGACATTCTTCATCTCGTATCACCAAGCCCTTAGACTTCATATAGATCTCCATGTCGGATAGAAATGTGAGCGGGTCGATGGGTTTCTCGATGTACCCATTACAGCCTGCTGCCAATGCCCTCTCTCGGTCACCCGACATCGCGTAGGAAGTGACCGCAA
This sequence comes from Terriglobales bacterium, assembly GCA_015655315.1. Classification (GTDB taxonomy): domain Bacteria; phylum Acidobacteriota; class Terriglobia; order Terriglobales; family Acidobacteriaceae; genus Alloacidobacterium. The sequence goes on along the minus strand of JAATFH010000429.1, from coordinate 7,141 downwards.
TGATCGTTGTATTTTTTTGCGTTGGCGATTCGCGAAGTATTCGAGCCACCGCGTAACCATCGGTATCAGGCAATTGAATATCGAGCAGGATCGCGGCAGGCTGAATCATGTCCGCCATTGCGATACCGGTCTTGCCATCGACCGCTGTCACGACGATGTAACCGAATTTCTCCAGAAGGAAAGTCAACAGATAGCGATTCTTTTCGTTGTCTTCGATCAACAGGATAGTTTTATTCACAGCATCAATCATCCATCCTCCTCGGAATGGTAAGGACGAATACACTTCCGGTTCCGTATTGGCTGCTGACGTCGATTTTTCCTTCGAGAAGTTCAGCCAGACGGCGACTGATCGCTAGCCCCAACCCAGTTCCCTTGTTTTCCAGATTCAAGCCCGTATCGAGTTGTTTGAATGGCTGAAACAACGTTGTTAACTCTTCCGACTTTATTCCGATTCCAGTATCCGTCACTCGGAATTGCACGCACGCACGTGCAGGCCGACCTGACAGATCCAATTCAGCTGAGTCGTCAACGATGAGAGCTACCTCTCCCTTTACGGTAAATTTCAAGGCGTTACTTAACAGATTGAGCAGTATCTGTTCGACTCGTCTCTCGTCGCTTACCATCTTCCCTAGAGACTTTCGAAACATAGCCCGGAGAACCAGCCCCTTCTTATCGGCAAGCGGTTTCACCGTTTGGATAACTCTCTCAAGTAGGGTGTGCAAGTCGAACGGCGCCACATGGATGCCAAGCTGCTCAGCCTCGATTTTTGAAATGTCCAGCACATCGTTGATCAACGCCAGTAGATGCCGTGCGCTTCCCTGCACCATCTTGAGCTGTTTTGCTTGTTCTGGATTCAAGGGTCCAGCCAATCCCTGGACCAGAATTCCGGTGAATCCGATGATTGAATTCAATGGCGTGCGTAGTTCGTGTGACATCGTCGCGAGGAAGGCTGATTTGAGGCGGTCGGCAGACTCTGCACGATCTTTCGCGATGGCCAGCTCTTCCGTCCGCTTATGAACTCGAATCTCTAAATTAAGGTTGGCCTCGCGAAGTGCTTCCTCAGTAATCTTGCGCTCGGCAAGGTCCTTGACCGTCATGAGGAATAGCGACATCTGCATGCGGTGACGTTCGATGGCGTGACGAAGGGTTCGGGGAAGGGCTCGATTCTCGATCTGTCCTTTGATCAGATAGTCTTGCGCTCCTTCCTTCATAGCCTCGGCGGCTAGATCTTCGTCTTCCAGACCGGTCAGCACGATCATTGGAATATTGGGGGCAGCGGCACGCGCGCGGCGCACGCTGTCAATGCCATGCGCATCCGGCAGGCCCATATCCAGCAAGACAATGTCCGCCTTTCCTTTCGCGAGATAGGCTTCGGCGTCACTCATGCACGAGAGGTGCGTCAATTGGAAGCTATCCGCCTTCTCCTTGCTGAACATCTCACGGAGCAAACGGAAATCTGCCTGCTTATCCTCCACCAAAAGAACCTGGATCGTCTGGTCTTTCATGAGCCTGGTTCATGCGACAACTTGACGAAGGATCGCCAAAGATTGTCGATGCTCTTAACGACTTTGTGTAACCCATCGAGATCGACAGGCATGGTGATGTAACTGAGCCAATAGCTCCGTAAGACGTCTCTCTCAGAGGCGGAGGTGGTCAGTATTGAGATGCGCAAGTTTGTGAGCGCTTCTTTCAATGTGGTTTCGCCAGAAATTTCAAAGAGCACGCTGCTAATCGGCTCCCCGAGCGCGCATAGATGAGCAGATTCCGGATCGGTCCATTTTCAGAGCCTGGACTCATAAACGAGCGATTAGTCATTCACCCCTACTCTACCTGCCCAATACTGTCTTGAATGTACTGAAGAGACCACGAATGGTTCGGTATTCTGATAGTTTGGCGAGTTCGAATTCTCTCCCAGTTAGCACTTCTTCATGATTGAGCTTGGCGTCGCATGAAACACGAGATTAAGTGATTCCACGGCATTTGGCGATTTTTCGTGGTTTCGTTCTGGGTTTCAGTCTTTGCTCCAACTCGCAAAAAATCTCCTTAAGTCTTTATCTGCTAACCCGGTCATGCCCCCCGAACGCACCGTTCTTATATGGCACCCCATGTGCACTATCAAGGGCAGGGACACATCAAGGAGACCACAAATGAATCGCTCTGCATCTCTCGCGCTCGTGCTTATCGCCGGTATCACTCCAGCCTTCGCCATTACTGTCAATACTCCGGCAAACAACTCCTTGCTCACGTCTCCCTTTACGTTAATCGCAAGCACAACCACTTGCGGCTCAGGAAACGCAGTATCCATGGGCTACTCACTGGACTACGGCAGCACAACGATAGTTGGCACATCGTTTAGCGCACTGGTAATCTCTGGCGACGGACCGCACATCTTGCACGTGAAGTGCTGGGGTCCAAACGGAGCTTCAGATGTCTCGGATTTGAACATCACGCTTGCCCCTTCGACTACGGTTGCTCCTCCCAACGCGACGATCGTCAGCAACATCCAGACCCAGACAAATTGGGTCTGGACAATGGATACTGCAACCTCAGGGACAGCCAGCGGGTCCAGCCAAATTATGACCACGCCCTCATTGAGCGGCAGTTCGAGAAAGCACGCAATGAGCTTCACCAATAATGGCGGCGAGCGGTTTCACACTACGATCGGGGCGGATATTATAGCCACTCATTTCGTCTATGACGTCCAGGTTATGCTTGCCAATCCCGCTGCGATTGGCAACATTGAAATGGACCTGAACCAGGTCCTATCCAATGGAGACACAGTGATTTTTGGCGTGCAGTGCGACGGATGGTCTGGCACTTGGGATTACACCGTGAATGCCGGAACACGGACGAACCCCGTTGATCAATGGGTCCAGTCAAATGTACCCTGCGCCGCCCCCAAGACTTGGACAGCGAATACGTGGCACCACATTCAGATCGCTTACTCCCGCGATGCCGTAGGAAATGTGACCTACGAATCAGTAGTGCTCGACGGCGTACAGTCTGCCTTTTCGGGCGCAACCGGGAACTCGGCTTTCTCGTTGGGCTGGGCATCAACGCTGCTGACTAACTTCCAGCTCGATGGAATGGGATCAGGGTCGACCGTTGCGTATGTTGACAATCTCTCCATCTCACGCTGGTAGATCGCTTGTATCAAAACCAATAATGAATTCTCCCCTTAGCGATAAATGAAACGAAAGTGAATCCGCGATGCCCGCCTCTTCAAATGGGCGGGCATTCTTCTTAGGAAAAATTATTCGATGGTCGGCGACGGTAAGTACCGGAGAGCTCGGTCAATTATGCCAGTAGTCCAATGTATGCTGGTCTATGGCAAAACAAGGAGGCTCTGGTCCTATGCCGCCGGGGAAACCACACGGGCCGCCCCATTGTGGTGAGGCGGCTCCAGATCAAAGTAGAATGTTGCTCCTTTGTCTACCGCACCCTCGGCCCAGATATGCCCTCCGTGCCGGTGAATAATGCGCTGCACGGATGCCAATCCGATTCCCGTTCCCGGAAACTCATCTTCGCCGTGAAGGCGTTGGAAGGCGCCAAACAGCCTGTCGGCGTACTCCATATCGAATCCAGCGCCATTGTCCCGTACAAAATAAGTAGGCGGTTTATTCGCGGTGTGTTGAACTCCAACTTCAATCCGTGCAGCACTGCGGCGACGAGTGAACTTCCATGCGTTCTCCAGCAGGTTTTCCAACACGACGCGTATCATGGCGGCATCACCGGCAGCCCAGAGACCTTCGGCAATGACAAATTCCACATGACGGCTGGGATCGGCTTGCCGGAGTTCGGTAGCAATAATATGTACGAGGGAACTTAGGTCCGTTGGAACCCACTGGAATTCTGTATCCCACGTGGAAGATAACTTCAGAAGAGCTTTAATCAAAGTGGTCATGTGTTCCGTGGAAGCGCGAATTTCGAGGAGCAAGTCTCTCCCTTTGGCCGTCAGCGTGTCGCCGCAGGCATTCTCCAGCGCCGCCACAAAACCGGTAATCCGACGAAGAGGCGCTTGCAAATCGTGGGAAACAGAATAATTGAAGGTCTCCAACTCTTTGTTAAGGGCATCTACCTGGGCTGTGCGCACAAGCACCCGCCGCTCCAGGTCGATATTAAACTTGCGAGCCTGATCTTCGATTTCTTTGCGTAACCTGATGTCTCGGATGTTGCATTGGATCACTCTCTTCCCTTCAACATCGTAGACGTTGCTTACAAACTCTACGTCAACGGCGCGCCCATCACTGGCGTGAAGCGGAATATTGTCATAGCGGATATAGCCTCTGTTTTGCAGCTCCAGGAAAGCAGACTTAGACGCCTCACTATCTTTGAATGCCGCAACTTCCCACAGTTTCTTTCCCAAATACTCTTGCTTGGAAAAGCCAAGCAGGTCCAGCAGAAATGGATTAACGTCTTCGATCTGGCCTGTCACCGCATCCACAATCAATATCCCGTCCTGTGCCGTTTCAAAGAGGCGTCGATAACGAGCCTCAGAAGCAACCAGGGCAAGATCCCCTAACTGCTTCTCATCGCGAGCCTCTTCGTCGTGCAATAGCCGTTCGATCACCGGGATCAACCGAACCAATTCCGTCTTCTGCACGTAGTCAACTGCGCCCCCTTTAATGAGCCCAACAGCCAGATTGAGATCAATTTCACCCGACACAATGATGAAAGGCACATTGGGAGCCAGCTCCAATTTAATGTTCAGAGCTGCTGGGCCGCTGAATCGCGGCATAGCATGGTCCGATGTAATCACATCCCACTCTTTATGTTGCAATGCGGTGCGCATGGCTTGAGCGTCATCTACGGCTTCATAGATCACGTCAAACCCACCCACCGTCAGCGTATCCACCAACAAATTGACGTCACTCTTAGAGTCCTCAACGATCAAAATACGGAGGGATCGCTTTGCGTTCTTTTCTACATTGATCTTTGGTTTCTTCACTCGCTCCCGATTCCCATGAAATGGTTGAATATACGCATCGTCAGAATGATGACGGCACCTGTGACTCCATCTGTTTCGCTGCTATCCCACAGTTGCAACAGCATTACGACATTCTAGTGAAATTCGAACGGCGATTATGGTCAATTCGCTACAGTATGGTCAACATTGAACAGTGTGCAACAGTTATGGCGAAGGGCTTAAGGCACTCGGACTTGAAGCAACACCGGCATAAGCTAAAGAGAAATATCCCCTCTGGACTCCTAAAGAGCTTGAGATTGAAAAAGCTGGTGGCGGCGTGAATCCAGTCATCCCGGTGGGCGACCTAGGTGAAACCACGCTGTCCGAACCGAGCCTCCTCATTTGGATGAAGAGGTAGATCAAAATCGATCCTCATCAGCGGCTCCGGCTTCGACACGATTGTCAAAAAAATCCGGGGCGATGTCTGATTAATATTTAGCGTCATCCGTGGTTCGACATTGTTAAGAGACGTCTTCTAAATACCTGGCCACCGGTGGTAGTGGATGTGGCATCTATCAACTCTTAGAAGAGCACCGCTAAACAGGAGAGCGCCGCAATCTTTCCCTCCAATCCCATCCCGGAAGATCCTCAGCCGGAACAGACACAGAGCCGCGTCTGGGATCTAGTCTCACGATCTCCGCTTCGCTCACTTTGGAATTTGGAAGGCATCCCTATTCGGGTCGTAGTCAGACGAACCTGGAACTCGTTACTCGAAGACAATCTGGTTGGGAGGGCTGCCGAATTGGGCTTCTATTTCATCTTTGCGCTCTTTCCTTGCCTCTTTACAGTAACGTCTCTATTAGGACTTGCGGCCCACTCAGCTTCGCACATCTACTACTTGCTTCTCGGCTACCTCTCTATCGTTCTTCCACAGGCCGCCATGGCTACAGTGCTTGAAACATTTAAGCAGATAACGTCCTCTTCTTCAGGTGGCAAATTGACATTTGGCATAGTTGCCTCCCTTTGGTCAGCCTCCGTCGGTTTCTCGGCCATTCAGGATGGCTTGAATACTATCTATCGAGTGAAAGAGACTCGCACTTACTTGACTGCACGATTATCAGCTATCGGCGTCACTATCCTTCTCTCAATTCTGATTACTCTTATCCTGGCATCCCTATTGGGCGCCGACTATTTCGGGCGAATGGCCAACGTCTATATCCATCCCCACTTCCTGGCGATTCTGGCCAGCTATACCATCAACAGCTTAAGCTGGTTATTCTCAACTTGCCTCCTCTCTCTAATGTTTGCCGTGATCTACTATTTCGCCCCCAATGTAAAGACGAGTCATTGGCACTGGCTCACTCCCGGTGCCGCCGTCGGCGTACTAGGTTGGCTCCTGGCCTGCATGGGGTTTCGGATCTATGTCCACCTCGTGGGCGATTATGCCGGCACCTATGGCTCGTTAGGGGCCGTCATCATTCTCCTGACTTGGTTCTATCTCACCGGTCTGGTGCTTCTCTTGGGCGCAGAAATCAACAGCGAGATTGAGGCCGCCGTCGTTGCACGACAAGTGCTGCATGATTGAAAACGTCGTAATCCGTTTGTAATCCGTGCGAACCCGAGATACGACTTCGATTAGCCTGGGAACCTCGCGATAACGACAAGATCAATTCACAGACCCAGCGTAATCAACGCCCTCTATCAAGCCACAGCAGATGGAAAATCGGTCGAGGGCGCTCCCAACGAATCGAGATGGCAATCTCACCAGTTCTTCTTGATGAGTGTGTCGAAACCGAAGCCGCCGTTCTGATTCCGTGTAGCGCTGACCGCCACACGAGGCGAAACCTGATACTGTCCCTGAACGGTCTGGTTTTGTGTGGAGGCAACATTCGTGGAAAAGGTCACGAAGAGCTTTCCAGTGACGCGCTGCTGGATTGTGATATTTGCCCCCGGAGGGCGCTCGCTGCTGCTCCCCTGTAAAACCGGATTGATCGAGAGCTGCGAGATACCGGCAACCTTCGAGATGCGGCTTGTTACCTGGCTGCTCACCTGTGAAGCAACGAGAGACTCGGCGGCCTGATTGGCGGGCGTGGAGGGATTGGCAGAGTTTGCCTCAGTCGTATTGCCGAAGGCAAGCAGGTTGATGATGTCGGCCGATGGAAGAGCCGGGTCGGAGCTGTACTCGCTATGTAGCTGCGCGACAGGCCCCTGGAAGCGGAGGAAGATGTTGTACTG